>JAJYTX010000415.1 GCA_021792815.1 Pseudomonadota bacterium | reverse complement strand
GGTACCGCTCGCTCGGAGCCCTGTGGCTGCACGTCGTCGATCTCGACGGGGCGCGCGACGGCGTGCTCGCCAACCGCGAGGTCATCGCCGCTCTGGCGGCCGAGGGCGGCATCCACCTGCAGGTCGGAGGCGGGGTGCGCGATGCCGGCACGATCGAGGATCTGCTCGCCGCCGGCATCGAGCGCGTGGTGATCGGCAGCGCCGCGGTCGAGCGGCCGCGCGAGGTGAGCGGCTGGATCGAGCGCTTCGGTGCCGACCGGATCTGCCTGGCGCTCGATGTGCGGGTCGATGAGCAGGGTGAGCCGCAGGTGCGCACGCGCGGCTGGCGAGAGGCCGGTGCGCGCAGCCTGTGGGAAGTCCTGGCGTCGTATCCGCCGGACAGTATCCGCCACGTGCTGTGCACCGACATCGCGCGCGACGGGGCGCTCGCCGGTCCGAACTTCGGCCTGTACAGCACCGCCGTCGCCCGCTTCCCCGGCATTGCCTGGCAGGCCTCGGGCGGCGTGCGCGATGCCGGCGACCTGCACAGCCTCGCCGCGATCGGCGTCGCCGCCGCGATCAGCGGCAAGGCACTGCTCGAACAGCGGATCACTCCCGAGGAGCTGCGACCATTCTTGCCCGACGCATCATCCCCTGCCTAGACGTCCGCGACGGCCAGGTCGTCAAGGGCGTGCGCTTCCGCGATCATCGGGTCGTGGGGCAGATCATGGAGCTCGCCGCGCGCTACCGCGACGAGGGAGCCGACGAGCTCGTGTTCTATGACATCACGGCGAGTCCCGAGGGCCGCTCGGTGGACCGCAGCTGGGTGCAGCGCGTGGCCCGAGTGCTCGATATTCCATTCTGCGTCGCCGGCGGCATCCGCACGGTCGCCGACGCCGAAGCGGTGTTGAATGCCGGGGCCGAGAAGGTCTCGGTCAACTCCCCGGCCCTCGCCGATCCGGGCCTGATCGATGCGCTGAGCCGCCGGTTCGGTTCGCAGTGCGTGGTGATCGGGATCGACAGCCGCCGCACCGCCGAGGGATACCGCGCCTTCCAGTTCGCCGGCGATCCGGCCCGCACCCGCGAGTCGGGGCGGGACGTATTCGAGTGGGTGCGCGAAGCCCAGGAGCGCGGCGCCGGGGAAATCGTGCTCAACTGCATGGGCAGCGACGGGGTGCGCCGCGGCTACGATATCGAGCAGCTGCGCGCCGTGCGCCGCGTCTGTCAGGTGCCGCTCGTCGCCTCGGGCGGCGCCGGTGAGATCGCGCACTTCGAGGCCGTGTTCCGCGAAGCCGGCGTCGATGCCGCGCTCGCCGCCAGCGTGTTTCACGGCGGCGCCATCGCCATCCCGGCCCTGAAGCGCGAGCTGCGCTCGGCGGGCATCGAGGTGCGGCCGTGAGTCCGGTGTGCACCCCCGGGGAGCCGCTCGGCGCCGCGGACATCGACCGGCTCGACTTCGAGAAGACCGACGGACTGTTGCCGGCCGTGGTACAGGACGGCGAGGGCACGGTGCTGATGCTCGGCTACATGAATCGCGAGGCGCTGCGCGAGAGCTTCGCGCGGCGCCGGGTCGTGTTCTTCAGCCGCAGCCGCGGACGGCTGTGGGAAAAGGGCGAGACCTCGGGCAATACGCTCGATCTGCTCTCGGTGCGCACCGACTGTGACCGCGACACCCTGCTCGTCACGGCCCGGCCGCGTGGCCCGGTGTGCCACCTCGGCACGGCCACCTGCTTCGGTGATGAACGCGCGGCAGCCGGACCCCTGGCGTTTCTGAGCGAACTGGAGACGGTGATCGCGCAACGCATCGCCGAGCGGCCGGAGGGCAGTTATACGGCGCGGCTCCATGCCCAGGGGGTCAAAAGAATGGCGCAGAAGGTCGGCGAGGAAGGCCTGGAAGTGGCGCTCGCGGCCGTGGCCGAACCGGATGAGAAGCTCCTCGGCGAATCGGCCGACCTGCTCTATCACCTGCTGCTGCTGCTCAAGAGCCGGGGCCTGTCGCTCGAGAGCGTGGCGGAGGAGTTGCGCTCCCGGCACGCCAGCAGGCGCTGAGGCCGCAGTCCGGATGCCCCGGGTCGCTCAGCGCCTGCGCGAGCCGGGCAGGCGCTGAGCGGCGCTGCTGAGTGCGCCGGCCCATCCCGGCCGCTCGCTCGCCGCCGCGCGGCTCACCCAGGACGGGTCGGCGCGGCTCGCCTCGCGCGCGAGCGCTTCGCGTCCATCAAACGCCTCGCGTGCCGCATCCAGCTCGGCAATGTGGCTCTGCGCCCACAGCGCCAGCCGGGTGACCGGCTCGCGCAGCGACTGACCGAGCGGGGTGAGCGCGTACTCGACCCGGGGCGGCACGACGGGAAACACCGTGCGGTTCACCAGCCCGTCGCGCTCGAGGCCGCGCAGGCACAGCGTCAGCATTCTCTGCGAGATACCGCCGATGGAGCGCTTGAGCTCGGAGAAGCGCCGCGGCCGCTCGGCGAGCATGATGATGATGAGCACGCTCCACTTCTCTCCGATGCGCGCCAGCACCTGACTGATCTTCGGGCACTCCGCGCTCGGCAGCGAATGCTCCGCCTGACTCGCCTCGCCGGCGGCGGTTACATCGGGTTCACTCGGTCGCATGGCTGTGCCTTCTTGTGTTTCCACCGCCAAGACTTACATACTTATCCTCGGTACCCATTTTATACCACACCGAGGTCCTTCATGAAACTTCTGCATGTCGATGCCAGCATTCTCGGCCAGCAGTCGGTCAGCCGCCAACTGAGCACGGCCATCGTGCGGCGCCTGCGCGAAACGCATCCGGACGTCGAGGTGCGCTACAGCGACCTCGGCGCCGAGCCCATCGGACACCTGACGGCCGCCCACCTCGCGGCCGCCCAGGGCACCCCGCCCGAGTCCCCGACCCTGCTCGAAGACCTGGCCCGCGGCCGCCAGGCGCTCGAGGACTTCCTCTGGGCCGACGTCATCGTGATCGGCGCCCCCATGTACAATTTCTCCATCGCCTCGCAGCTGAAGGCCTGGATCGATCGCGTGGCGGTGGCCGGCAAGACCTTCCGCTATACGGAAAGCGGCCCCGAGGGACTCGCCGGCGGCAAGAAGGTGATCGTGGCCTCCTCGCGCGGCGGATTCTACGGGCCGGACTCCCCGGCGGCTTTCCTCGACCACCAGGAGAGCTACCTGCGCGGGATCTTCGGCTTCCTCGGCGTCACCGATCTCAGGTTCCTGCGCGCCGAGGGACTCAACATCAGCGCCGACCAGCGGCAGGCCGCGATCGCGGCCGCGACGGCCGAGGCGGCCCTTCTCGCCGCCTGAGTGCGGCGCCAACCCACGGCAACCCCAGGAGGTCTGCATGAGCATCGCAACCCCACGAAGCATCGCCCGAACCGTGCGCGGCATGCCGACCTCTGACGGGGCCGGCGTCAAACTGACACGCGTGATCGGCCAGAGCCAGTTGACCGAGCTCGATCCGTTTCTGATGCTCGACGAGTTCGGCACCGACAACCCCGGCGACTACATCGCCGGCTTCCCGGATCATCCCCACCGGGGGTTCG
>JAJYTX010000414.1 GCA_021792815.1 Pseudomonadota bacterium | reverse complement strand
GCCAGCGCTCGGCGTGCACACCCTTGACGTTGTCACGCCGGTAGAGGTAATCGGCCCATTGCTGGTCGGAAGACTCGGCGGGATTGTCCGGGCGGAGGATGTGCGCCTGGCCGCCGTGCACGAACTCGAGCTCGGGACGCTCGCCGCAATAGGGACACGGGATCAGCAGCATGTCGGGTGCCTCAGTGCGCCACCGCGGCGGCGGCGGCCTCGTCGATCAGGTTGCCGTCCCGGAAGCGCTCGATGGTGAAGGGGGCGTTGATCGGGTGGGGTGCATCGTGGGCGATGGTCCAGGCGAACAGGTGCGCCGCCCCCGGGGTGGCCTTGAACCCGCCGGTGCCCCAGCCGCAGTTGACATACAGCCCCGGCACCGGAGTCCTGGCGATGATGGGCGAGCGGTCCGGGGTCACATCGACGATCCCGCCCCAGTTGCGCAGCATGCGCAGGCGCCGGAACGTGGGAAACAGCTCGCAGATCGCCTCGAGCGCGTGGCGGCTGATGTGCAGCCCCCCGCGCTGCGTATAAGAGGTATAGGCGTCGGTGCCGGCGCCAATCACCATCTCGCCCTTGTCCGACTGGCTGATGTAGGCGTGTATGGTGTTGGACATCACGACGCACGGGAAGATGGGTTTGACCGGTTCGGACACCAGCGCCTGCAGCGGGTAGCTCTCGATCGGCAGATCGACCCCTGCCATCCTCATGATGACGCTGCTGTGACCCGCGGCCGAGACGCCGATTTTCGGAGCGCGGATCGGCCCGCGAGTGGTCTCGACGCCCTGCACGGCGCCGTTGGCGTCACGGCGGATGCCGGTCACCTCGCAGTTCTCGATGATATCGACCCCGAGGGCGTCGGCCGCCCGGGCAAAACCCCAGGCCACCGCATCGTGCCTGGCGGTGCCGCCGCGCCTCTGAAAGGCCGCGCCGAGCACCGGGTAGCGGATGTCGTCGACGTTCAACAGCGGACAGATGGCGCGCGCCTCCTCGGCGGTGAGCCATTCGTTGTCGACCCCATTGGCGCGATTGGCGTGCACGTGCCGCTGCGACACCTGCACGTCGTGTACCGTGTGCGCGAGCATCATGACGCCGCGCTGGGAGAACATCACGTTGTAGTTGAGAACCTGTGAGAGACTCTCCCACAACTGCACCGAATGATCATAGAGCGCGGCGCTCTCGTCGAACAGGTAGTTCGAGCGGATGATGGTCGTGTTGCGTCCGGTGTTGCCGCCGCCGATCCAGCCCTTTTCCACGACCGCCACCCGGCTGATGCCGTGCTCCTTCGCGAGGTAGAAGGCCGTCCCGAGGCCATGGCCGCCGCCGCCGACGATGAGGACATCGTAGGCCGCGGCGGGCTCGGCGCGGCGCCACTGCGGCTGCCAGCTGCGCTGGCCGGTGAGGCCCCGCCGGATGAGCGACAGGCCGGAGAATCGTTGCATGGTCGGGCCCTTCGATGGCCAATGGTGAACGATTGCGGCGAATGATGCCGCCTCGATGCGCCCGGTACGAGCACCGGCGCGCCGGGGCGCTTGTACGGGGGCGACATCGGGCCGGCACGGAATCGGCGCCCGGGCCGACGGCTCCGGCCTGGCGCATCGGATCCGGCGCGGCGCGGCCCGAGCCCGCTCGGACATGCCGTGCGCGGCAACCGTCCCGCTCGAGGCGGTGACTTGACCTGCGGCGGCCCGCTCCGCGCAGGCGGTTGCGGACGGTTCTGGGCAAGTCGATGCCGCAAATCGGTCATCCCGCAGCGCAGGGCAGCGCTCATACTACCGCCAGCGCCCATACGGCATGTCATTCAACGCGGGAGCCCCCATGGACGAGCAGCCAGCTCAAGTGACCCGGTCGCGTCGGCCGAGTGGTCGCGATGCCAAGCGAGCCGCGCGCACCGCACGCGGCCACGCTTCCGTACCCTATATCACGCGCAGGATCCCGTGCTACGAGGTGCTCGACAGCGAGGGGCTGGAACTGCTCGAGCACAACGCGGACACCATCCTCGAGCAGATCGGCATCGATTTCCGGGACGATCCCGAGACATTGCAGATCCTGCGCAACGCCGGTGCCGAGGTCGACGGCGAGCGGGTGCGCTTCCCGCGCGGCATGTGCCGCAGCCTCATCCGCCGCTCGGCTCCGAGGGAGTTCACGCAGCACGCGCGCAATCCGGCGCGCAGCGTGGTGATCGGTGGCGAGCGGACCGTGTTCGCGCCGGCCTACGGCTCGCCCTTCATCCGCAGCCTGGATGAGGGACGCCGCTATGCGCGCATCGAAGATTTCCGCAATTTCGTCAAGCTGGCGTACGTCTCGCCGTGGCTGCACCACTCGGGAGGCACCATCTGCGAGCCGGTCGACCTGCCGGTCAACAAACGGCACTTCGATATGGTGTACAGCCACATCAAGTACAGTGACAAGCCCTACATGGGTTCGGTCACCGCGGCGGAGCGGGCCCAGGATAGCGTTGAGATGACCCGGATCCTCTTTGGAGAGCGGTTCATCGATCCGGCCACGGGCAAGCCCAGGACCTGCGTCATCAGCCTGATCAACGCGAATTCTCCCATGACCTGGGATGCGACGATGCTCGGGGCGTTGAAGACCTACGCGCGCGCCAATCAGGCGACCATTCTCACGCCCTTCATCCTCGCCGGCGCCATGTCGCCGGTGACCGTGGCCGGCACGGTGGCGCAGACCCTCGCCGAGGCGCTCGCCGGAATGGCGCTCGCGCAGCTCGTCAATCCGGGCGCGCCCGTCGTGCTCGGAAGTTTCGCTTCGTCGCTGTCGATGCAGTCGGGGGCGCCCACCTTCGGCACGCCGGAGCCGGCGCTCGTGCTGTACGTCATGGCGGCCCTGGCGCGCCGGCTGGGCGTGCCGTTTCGCTCCGGCGGTGCGCTCTGCGGCGCGAAGATTCCCGACGGCCAGGCGGCGTTCGAGTCGGCCCAGACGCTCCTGCCGACCTGCCTCGGGGGGGTGAACTTCGTGCTGCACACGAGCGGCTGGCTCGAGGGCGGGCTGACCATGGGGTACGAGAAGTTCGTCATGGACGCCGACCAGGCGGGCATGATGCACACCCTGCTGCAGGGCGTCGATCTCAGCGAGAACGGCCAGGCCATGAATGCCATCCGCGAGGTGGGTCCCGGCAGGCACTTTCTCGGCTGTGCCCATACGCAGGCGAACTTCGAGACGGCGTTTTACCGCTCGCCGCTCGCCGACAACAACAGCTTCGAGCAGTGGGAGGCGGAGGGTTCCGCCGATATCGTCAAGCGGGCCAACACGTTGTGGAAAAAGCAGCTGGCCGAGTACGAGGCCCCGCCGCTCGATGCGGCGATCGACGAGGCGCTGCTCGATTACATGAACCGCCGCAAGGCGTCCTTCCCGGACTCGAACGTCTAGGTGCCGATATGGCCATCTCCACCGCTGAAGGACCCGTTGCCCGCACGGAACACGGCACCTCGGCGGCATCCGCGGCGAGCCAGCCGCCGCTGTACACCCTGACCACCTCGTGCCCGGACGTGACGGGGGTGGTAGCGGCGGTTGCGGGATTTCTCGCCGAGCACCA
>JAJYTX010000413.1 GCA_021792815.1 Pseudomonadota bacterium | reverse complement strand
CGCGGAGAGCCTCGTGCGCCAGTACCTGCTGACGCATGGCGATCACATCGAGGGGATGCGCCTGCTGGCGCAGATCGGCATGCAGCTCGAGGTGCTCGATGATGCCGAGCTGCTGCTCGAGGGCGTGCTGCGCCTGGAGCCCGGGTACCGTGCCGCGCGCATGGACTATGTGCAGGTGCTGCTGCAGCGGCACAAGCACCGCCAGGCGCGCGAGCAGGTCGAGCTCATGCTCCAGGAAGAGCCCGGCCATCGCGCCTGCCTCACGGCGCAGGCGACGATCGCGACCGAGCTCGGCGAATGCGAGCGGGCGCTGAAGCTCTACGCAGATCTGCTGCGTGAGACGCCGGACAACGCGGAACTGCACCTCTCGATGGCGCATACGCTGAAGACCCTCGGCCGGCAGGCGGAGGCGATCGAGGCCTATCACCGTGCCGCTGACGCCAGGGCCGGGTATGGGGATGCGTACTGGAGTCTCGCGAATCTCAAGACGTACCGTTTCACCGATCGTGAGATCGATGAGATGCGCGCTCACGAAGCGGCGGCGCGCGTGGCGGCCGCGGACCGGTTTCATCTGTGTTTCGCGCTGGGCAAGGCCTTGGAGGATCGGGGCCGGTACGCAGAGTCCTTCGTGTATTACGCGCGTGGCAATGCGCTGAAGAAGGCCGAGTGCCGTTATCGGCCGGAATTCACCGAGCAAAACACGGCGCGGCAGATCGAGGTCTGCAGCCGGGGATTCTTCGCCGAGCGCGAGGGGTGGGGGTGCCCGAGCGACGCCCCGATCTTCATCGTGGGATTGCCGCGGGCCGGCTCGACCCTCATCGAACAGATCCTCGCATCGCATCCGCAGGTCGAGGGTACGATGGAGCTGTCCGACATCCCGCGCCTGGTGCAGCAGCTGCGCGGCCGTGGTGGCGAGGGCGACTCGCGTTATCCGGCGGTGCTGGCACAGCTCTCACGCGAGGATTTCGCTCGTTTCGGAGAGCAGTATCTGCGCGATACGCTGCTGTACCGGCGCGCGGGCCGGCCGCGCTTCATCGACAAGATGCCGAACAACTTCCGGCACATCGGCCTGATGCACCTGATGCTGCCTGCGGCCCGCATCATCGACGCGCGCCGCGGCGCCATGGCGTGCTGCTTCAGCAACTTCAAGCAGCTGTTCGCCTCCGGGCAGCAGTTCACCTACTCCTTCGAGGACATCGCCCGCTACTATCGCAGTTACGTCGAGCTGATGGATCATTGGCAGCGGGTGCTGCCGGGCGCGCTGCTGCGCGTGCAGCATGAGGAGCTGGTGGCCGATTTCGAGCCGCAGGTGCGCCGGATTCTCGAGTTTTGCGGTCTGCCCTTCGCGCCGGAGTGCCTCGAGTTCCACAAGACCCGCCGCCGGGTGCATACGGCGAGCTCGGAGCAGGTGCGTCGGCCGATCAATGCCGAAGGGCTCGAGCTGTGGCGGCATTTCGAGCCGTGGCTCGGGCCGCTGCGCGAGGCGCTGGGAGAGCTGGCCGAGCGTTGAGGGTCGGTTCACGGGAACGGGGGGCGGCGCCGCGGGTCCAATGGGCAGCGCCCTCAGAGGAGAACACCATGTCAAGCCTTGGGTGCAGAGCGCGATTCCTCGCGGTGCTGGCCGTCGCGGTGGTCTTTGCCGGCGCGATTCCCTCTCTCGCGGCGGCAGATCCGCCGCACAGCGTGCATTTCGGTGGACAATTCCGCGGCGGACACTTTGCGGCGGGTCATCCCGCGCCCCGGGCGGGTGGCTGGCAGGGTCACGGGCGCGCTGAGGGCGGGGGTGGCGGGCGCTGGCACGCGGGCTTCAGTCCGGGAGGAGGCTGGGACGGCGAGCACGGGCGTGGAGGTGATTGGCGCGGGCGCGATTGGGGTGATGGCCATTGGCATGGGGACGACTGGGGTGATGGCCATTGGCCTGGGGGTGAGTGGGACGATCGGTATTGGACTGGCCGGACCTGGTGGGGCGGAGATTGGGACGGCCTGTACTGGCCGCCGGTCGATTATGGCTGGGACTACCCCTGGTACCTGCGGGCCGTGCCGTACGGTGCCGTCACGCTGTGGTTCGGTGGCGTCCCGTATTACTACGTCAACCGGATGTACTACGTCTGGAGCCCGTATTACGACGGCTACGTGGTGACGGATCCGCCGCCGGTCGCCTCGCGCGTGCCGAGCGCGCCGGGGACGTCCGCGCAGAATGGGCGCGGGGTGCTCAGCCTCGAGGTGATCCCGCGCAAGGGGCAGAGCGAGCAGCAGACGGCGAACGACCGGTATGCCTGCCACCGATGGGCCGTTGCGCAGAGCGGCTTCGATCCGATCAATCCGGCCCAGGACGCTCACGCCACATCCGCCCTGCGGGCCGGTTATCGCCGGGCGCTGACTGCATGTCTGAACGCGCGTGGCTACAGTGTACGTATGCCTCCGCGATGAGCCTGCGAACGATGCGCGCCCCTGTTCCGGCCGGGGAACATAGTTCAAAATGAGCGGATGCCGCCGGCCGAACCGCTCTCCGCACCTCGACAGATGTCCGGCGTCCTCCCCGCCGCGGGTGACGGGCTCTCTATTCTGGTTTGTCGTCCCAATACGCGTCTCGGCAATACGTTGCTGATGACGCCGCTCATCGAGGAGATCGAGGCTACGTTGCCGAAAGCCAGGGTGGACGTGCTCTCCGCCTGCCCCGCCGCCGATGAGGTATTTCACGCCTTTCCGAGCGTGCATCGGGTCCATCAGTTGCCGTTCCGAGGGGTGCGTCATCCGCTACGATACCTGTTCACCCTGCTGCGCGTCCGTCGGACCCGTTACGACGTCATCCTCGACCCTATCCCCAACTCCTGGACCGCCCGATTCCTGACGCGCTGGCTCACCGGGACGGTGAAGATCGGCTTTGCGCATGCCCGCAGGCAGCAGGGTGTCGATGTCAGCATCCCGTTCAAAGGCGCGCCGCGGCACATGGGCGCCCACCCGGTGTACCTGCTGCGCCGCACTCTGCTCGATCTCGAGCCCGATACCGCCCGTACGGACGATGCAAAGCTCAGCATTCGCCTGGACGAGGCGGAGCGAGCCCGGGGCCGGGAGCAGCTCGCGCAGCTGATCGGCGCGGGTCAGACCGGGCCCGTCGTGGCGGTCGCCACGCATGCCACCGGCGCCAAGCGATTCCCGGTCGAGTGGTGGCGGGGCATGATCCGTGAGCTGCAGATCCGCCTGCCGCTGGCTCGCGTCATCGAGATCCGTCCGCCTGGCGGTGCTGCGGCGCTGCCGGAGTACCCGGGCTACGCCTCGTCCCGGGTGCGCCAGGTTGCGGCGCTGATCCAGGCCGTCACGTGCTTCGTGTGCGCGGATTCGGGCCTGATGCACCTCGGCGCGGCGACGGACACGCTCACCGTGGGCCTGTTCAAGGTGACCCTGCCGGAGCTGTATGCGCCACGTCGGGGCAAAAGCTGTGCGGTCACCGCCCGCGATGAGGCGCCTGGCGAGGTGGCCGAGCGGATCACGCGGCTGCTGACCTGAGGTTCGTGATGCACTCGCTCGTCATTCCGGTCACCCCGTT
>JAJYTX010000412.1 GCA_021792815.1 Pseudomonadota bacterium | reverse complement strand
CGGGCCCCCCCGCCGCGGATTCCCCCGCGGACCGCTTCCTGCGCGCCGGTTTCCCGGGCGCGGAGTGCGCCAGCTCGATACCGAACACGCGGGCGAGGTCCTCCTCGGCGATCGTGCGGCGGCGCGTGGCGCGCGGCGGCTGCGCAACGCTCGCCTGCGCCATCAGCTCGAGGTGATCGACCTGGCGCAGGGCGAACAGCAGCTCCGGCTGCGCGTCCAACCGCGCCCCCACGCCGTAGAGCGCCGCCGCGACGTGCTTGCACAGCGTGGCCTGGTCCGGACAGGTGCAGTGCATCTGGATTTCATCGGGCCGCGGAAACAGACCCTGAGTCCGATCGGCGACGATGCCCATCACCCGATCGGACAGCCGCCCCTCGAGCAGCTCGATCAGCGAGCCGATCTCGCCCGCGCACTGGGCCTGGATCCGGCCCCAGTGGGCCGCCGAGAGCGGTTCGATGCGGACCCCGACCTCATACGGCCGGGGACCCGAGCCACTGACCTGCGCCTGAATGCTTCCCGCGCCGATCACGAGGTCGAGCACCGCGCCATGTCGGACATAGCTGCGTCCGCGGGGCAGACGGTAGGCGTAATCGCGGTAGGACTCGAGGTTCTGGCACCAGGCCTTGCCCCAGAAGCTGCGCGCGATGAGGCGCCCCTCGATCACGACCGGGGCAGGCCTGCGGCCGTCTTCGGCCATCGTGCGTTCGAGTTGCCGCTGCTCGCGCAGGGCGCGTGCGCGCTGTTCCGACACGCTCGGCTTGCGCGCGTAGCGCCACCCGTTCACGGGATGAGACCCCGCCGTGACGCGTCGGGACGGGGGCTCCGTCGCAGAGCCGCGCTGTCCGATCCTCGTTCGCGACGCGCGCACGGACCATCGCCGATACCCGGCGCACGAGCGGCCTCGGGCAGTCTCCTCATGCGTCGCACGCCTTGTGGATGTCGAGCGCCACGGTGGCCAGCAGCTCCTCGTCGCTCATCTCGGTGAGCAGCTGCTCACCGCCCTCCCCGAGCAGTTCCCGGGCGAGACCGGTCTTCGCCTCGATGAGTGCGTCGATCTTCTCCTCGACGGTGCCGCGGCAGACGAACTTGTGTACCAGCACGTTGTGTGTCTGCCCGATGCGAAACACCCGATCGGTGGCCTGGTTCTCGACCGCCGGATTCCACCAGCGATCGAAGTGAATCACCTGCGAGGCCGCGGTCAGATTGAGGCCTGTGCCGCCGGCCTTCAGCGAGAGGACGAAGAACGGCGGGCCGTCCTCGCGCTGGAAGCGATCCACGAGCCCCTGGCGTCTGGAGACGGCGGTCCCGCCGTGCAACACCAGGCCGGGTCGGCCGAAGACCTCGGCCAGATGGCGCGAGAGCGGCTCGGTCATCTCCCGGAACTGGGTGAACACGAGCACGCGCTCCTGGCGCTGCGCGAGCTCTTCGCACAGCGTCGCCAGGCGCTCGAACTTGCCGCTGCGGGCCGGCTCGTAGCCGCCCTGCCCGGCCCACTGGTCCGGATGATTACAGATCTGCTTCAGCTGCATCAGGTGCGCCAGGACGGCGCCTCTGCGCTGGATGCCCTCGGTGCCCTCGAGCGTGCGCGCCAGCTCCGTGACACATTTCCCGTACAGCGCCGCCTGCTCGCGCGTCAGGCCGCAGAAGGCGCGAACCTCGGTCTTTTCCGGCAGATCCGCGATGACGTGCTTGTCGGTCTTCAGGCGCCTGAGGATGTAAGGCTGCACCAGTCGGCGCAGCGGCGCATAGGACGTCCCGGTGTCTTTCGCCATGCGCTGGGCGGCCTCGGCGAAGGCGCGCGCGGCCCCGAGCAGGCCCGGATTGAGGAAATCGAACAGTGACCACAGGTCGGTGAGGCGGTTCTCGATGGGCGTGCCGCTGAGCGCGACCCGGCCGGAGGCCTGGAGCTGCTTGACGGCCCGCGTCTGCTGCGCGGCGGGATTCTTGATCGCCTGCGCCTCATCGAGCACCGCGAGTTTCCAGCGCCTGCCGCGCAACGCCTCGGATCGGGTGAGCACTCCGTAGGTGCTGAGCACGACATCGATGCCGTTCAACGCTCCGGCCAGCGCATCCGCCGAGTTCAGATCGATGTCGCTCTCGGACGGATGCGCCACGAAGACCTTCAGTCCGGGCGCGAACCGTTCGATCTCGCTTTTCCAGTTGGCGATCAGCGAGGCCGGCGCGACCACCAGGCTCGGGGGCGCAGGCTCGCCCGGCCCGGGACGGCCGCGGGACGCCTCGGCCCGCAGGTGCACCAGCAGCGCGATCACCTGCAGCGTCTTGCCCAGGCCCATGTCGTCGGCCAGGCAGGCGCCGAGGCCGAGGCCGGTGAGCAGCGCCAGCCACTTCGCGCCGGTCACCTGATAGGGCCTCAGGGTGGCTTTCAGCCCGGCCCGGGACAGGGCATGCTCGGCCTGCGGATGGCGCAGCCGCGCGAGCAACTGCCGCAGCCAGCCACCCGGCTCCAACCCGTACCACGGTCGCAGGGGCTCTGACACCTCGGAGGTCACATGGCCGGTGGGGACGCCCGCGAGCAGCCGCATGCCCTCGTGGAACGACAGGCCACCGGAGCGCACCTGCCGCTCGACCCGTGTCCAATGCTCGAGCGCCGCGGCGAGCTTCTCGCCGTCCACCTCGACCCACTGGCCCCGCAAGCGCACCAACCCCGAAGTACTGGCGAGCAGTTCCCGCTGCTCCGCCTCCGTCAGGCGTTGTCCCTCCCAAGTCATGTCCACTGAAAAATCGAGCAAGGCCTCGGCGCCGAACGAGACCGGGGCCTCGCCCCCGACGCGGATGCTCACCTGGGGTCGGGCCGCCCGACCCGCCTTCCACCAGTCCGGGATCCGCACCACCAGCCCGCAGGCCTCCAGGGTCGGGATGTCCCGCAGCAGCCGGTGCGCTTCCGCGGCGTTCCAGGCGAGCGGATGATAGATATCCCCGCTCTCGACCAACTCCCGCACCCAGGGCAGGCGTTCGGACGCCTCGCGGATCGGCCTCAGCAGGCTCGCCAGGCGCCTGCGATGGGCCGTCCCGGCGTAGTCCTGCAGAGCCCGCCCGAGCGGCAGATGCCGCGCCGCGCCGCGCTCGGACACACTGCCGGCGTAGGTCACGAGGAACGCGAACGGCAGCGCCTCGTCGCGCGGGTTCTCGGCGAGGTGAAAGGTCACCCGGCCGACCAGACGCCACAGCGGACTGCGCGCGTGCAGATAGGTGCGCAGGCTCTGTCCGGCCGCGCCGGCCTGCCCGCGCAGCCAGTCCTCGATGTCCCGCCACGCCATGCTCAGCATGGCCGCATCGAGGTACTCCAGCCCCTTGAGGGGCGGGGCGGCGAGCGTCAACGCCTCCAGCTCTTCAGCGGCAGGCAGCTCGATCAGCACGCCCGGGGACGCCGGCAGCGCATCGCCGAGATGACACAGGCGCGTCAGATAGCGCTGCGCGAAATCCCGGGCAAACCTCAGGCCCGGCGGCAGAGCGGTGGTGAGCTCGGTGCTCGCCAGGTGCACCAGCCCCGCGCCCTGCCCGTCGGCGAACGCGCGCTCGATCCGGGAAACGGC
>JAJYTX010000411.1 GCA_021792815.1 Pseudomonadota bacterium | reverse complement strand
GGATGGCGAAGCTGAATGCGGCCAGCGGGATCAGCGTCAACAGGGTCGTGTAGACGAGACCCATGGCCCGGAAATTGATCTCGCCGCGCATCAGGTCGCGGACCACCGCGTAGAGGTAGCTCAGGCCGCGGATCAGCCGGGCGGACGCGCCGGTCCCGGCGGCGGCGGCCCCGAAGAAACACCGGTCGAGAAATGCCCAGATCCGCGCCCACATGGCTGTCGAGATTAAGCGCCGCCGATGCCGCTGTCACCCACCCCGGCGCGCACCGCCGAGCAGCGTTGCTGACCCGGCATCGATCCGGCGCGCCCTGACCGGCCACCGCGCGCACCCGGGCCGATCAGTCGGTCCTCACGGCATGCCGCGGCGCGCGCGAATCAATTCGTACGCCTCGATGATCTGCTGTGTGCGCTGCTTGGCGTGCTCGAGCATCGACTCCGGCAGACCGTTGGCCTTGAGTTTGTCCGGATGATTCCGGCTCAACTGCCGGCGGTACGCCTTGACGATATCCCGATCACTGTCGCGTGCGCTCACCCCGAGCACCTGGTAGGCCTGCTCGAGCGCATCCTGCCGGTCGTGCCCGAAGGGTTCGCGGGCAAACCCGCCGGAGCGGATCCACAGCGCCGCCTCGATCTGCGCGAGCTCGAATGGCGACAGGCCGAGCCGGCTGGCGATGCGGCTGAGCAGCGGCCTCACGGGCCCCTCGAGATTGTTGCCGGCGAGCGCGGCGCGCACCTGCAGCTCGAGGAACACGCGCATCAGGTCCGGCCGTCCCGCGCAGGCGCGCCGCAGCGCCGCGAGCTCCGTGTCGAGATCGAACCCCGGGTGCTTGCCTTCCGTGAAACATTGGATCGCCGCCTGCACCTGCGCGGGAGTCAGCCGCAGCTGCGCCATGATGGTGCGGGCCGCAGCGATCTCCTGCTCGGACACCCGGCCATCGGCCTTGGCGAGGCAGCCCATCACGCGAAACGTCGCACGGAAGAACTGCTCACCGATGGCGGCGGCGTTGCCGGAGCCCGCGCCGCCTCTGCGCTCGGCATAGGTGTCGAACTGGTGCCCGAGGAGCACGCCGATTGCCGCCCCGAGCGGTCCCAGGCCGAACAGCAACCCCAGTGCGCCTCCGGCGAGCTTACCGGCGTATCTCATGGGTGACTCAGAGGTTCCTCAAGGTGCGTACTGGGCGGCCATGCAGTTATAGTAGCAAGCATGGACGCACAGGCTGTTTACCGCACCTCCCTGCGGGGACTCGAGAAGATCCACGAGGGAAAGGTACGTGACATCTACGCCGCGGGGCCGGACGCGCTGCTCATTGTCACAACCGACCGGTTGTCCGCCTTCGACGTCATCCTGCCCGACCCCATTCCGGGCAAGGGCCGGGTGCTCAACCAGATCTCGCAGTTCTGGTTCGAACGCACCCGCCACCTCGTTCCCAACCATCTGACCGGTCGACCCGTCGCAAGCCTCGTGAGCGATCCGGCCGAGCAGGCCCTGCTCGAGGGCCGTGCCGTCATCGTGAAGCGTCTCGCGGCGCTGCCGATCGAGGCGGTGGTGCGCGGCTACCTGATCGGTTCGGGCTGGAAGGATTATCAGAAGACCGGCGCGGTCTGCGGCATCGCGCTGCCCGCGGGTCTCGCCCTCGCCGAGCGCCTGCCGGCGCCGATCTTCACTCCCGCGACCAAGGCTGCGGCCGGCCACCATGACGAGAACATCTCGTTCGCGCAGACCGAGCAGCTGGTCGGCGCGGCGCTGGCCGCGCAAGTACGTGACACGGCCCTCGCGATCTACCAGTTCGCGGCCGCGCACGCGCTGTCGCGCGGCATCATCATCGCCGATACCAAGTTCGAGTTCGGCGTGGACGAACGCGGTACGCTGACCCTCATCGACGAAGTGCTCACGCCCGACTCCTCGCGTTTCTGGCCCGCCGACACCTACCGGACCGGCCAGAGCCCGCCGAGCTTCGACAAGCAATTCGTGCGCGACTATCTCGAGCGCCTCGATTGGAACAAGCAGGCCCCCGGCCCGCACCTGCCGGCCGAGATCATCGCGCGCACCGGCGAGAAATATCACGAAGCCCTCGCGCGGCTGACCCGATAAGGCGGGCTGTGCCAGACCCGCGACCGGCGAGGCTGGCCGCTACCGGCCGCGTGAGCCGATTTCCCACTCAGCGGACGCCCGCGTACACTCTGCTCCATGGTCACGCCCTGGATCGCCCCGTCCATCCTGTCCGCCGACTTCGCCCGTCTCGGTGAGGAGGTTGACGCGGTGATTGCCGCGGGTGCGGATCTGATTCATTTCGACGTGATGGACAATCACTACGTGCCCAACCTCACGGTGGGACCGCTGGTGTGCCAGGCGTTACACAAACGCGGGATCACCGCGCCGATCGATGTGCACCTGATGGTCCGGCCGGTCGACCGTATCGTGCCGGACTTCGCCGCCGCCGGTGCCCGCTACATCACTTTTCACCCCGAGGCGAGCGATCACGTCGACCGCACCATCGAGCTGATACGCGAGCATGGCTGCCGCCCGGGCCTCGCTTTCAATCCGGCCACGCCACTCGAGTATCTCGATTACACGCTGGAGAAGCTCGACCTGGTGCTCATCATGTCGGTCAACCCGGGCTTCGGGGGGCAGCAGTTCATTCCCTCGGCGCTGCACAAGCTGGAACAGGTCCGCGAACGGATCGGCTCGAGCGGACGCGAGGTGCGCCTGGAAATCGACGGCGGAGTGAAGGTCGAAAACATTCGGGCCATCGCACGCGCCGGTGCGGACACCTTCGTCGCCGGCTCGGCCATCTTCGGCAGCGCCGATTACGCCGCCACCGTGAGCGCCATGCGCGGGCAGATCGCCCGCAGATAACACGGCCTGGGGATGCGCCGAGCGCCTCCGTGACCGGCGTGCCCATGAAGGGGCCTCACGATTACCCGAGGCCCTGCGGGGGAAAGATCAGTCCTCGTCTTCGTCGTCGTGCGGCGAGCCGATGGAAGTCGGCCTGGACAGCGGCTTGACGGGCACGACCACCGGGCGGGTTCTCATCTTGGGCCGGGCGTTGAACACCACGATCGTCTTGCCCGTGGCGCGCAGCAGCCCCTGGTCTTCCAGGACCTTCAGGACCCTGCCGGCCATCTCGCGCGAGCAGCCGACCAGGCGAGAGAGCTCCTGGCGACTCACCTTGATCTGCATGCCCTCGGGGTGAGTCATGGCGTCCGGCTCATCGCACAGGTTATTGATGGCGTGGGCCACCCGGCCCGTGACATCGACGAACGCCAGATCGCCGAGCTTGCGGTTGGTGCGGTCGAGGCGGGTGGCGAGCTGGGTCGCCAGCTCGAACACCAGCCCGGGACTTTCGGCGGCGATCTGCCGGAAGCGTGGGTAGGTCATTTCGGCCAGCTCGCACGCATTGCGCGTGCGAACCCAGGCGCTGCGCGTCGCCTGATCCTGGAAGAACAGGCCCATCTCACCAAAGAACTGACCGCGGTTGAGGTAGGCCAGCACCATCTCGTTGCCTTCCTCGTCCTCGATCATCACTTCGACGGAGCCGCTGATGATGTAGTAGAGGA
>JAJYTX010000410.1 GCA_021792815.1 Pseudomonadota bacterium | reverse complement strand
GTGGCGTTCGCCCGCTGGATGACCTCTTCCTCGTCCTCGAACTCGAGCACCGCCATCACGGGACCGAAGATCTCCTCGCGCACGATGGTCATGTCGTCCCGGCAGCCGTCGAACACGGTCGGGGCGACGAAGCAGCCTTTGGTGAGATCACCGGTGGTGATGCGCTGGCCGCCGCAGAGCAGGCGCGCCCCTTCGCTCCTGCCGCGGGCGATGTAGCCGAGAACCTTGTGCATGTGGGCCTGTGAAATCAGCGCTCCGACCTGGGTCGCCGGGTCCAGCGGATCGCCGACCCGCATGGCGGCGACGCGTTGCAGAAGCCTCTCGAGGAAGGTGCGTTTGAGCGAGCGATGCACGAACACGCGCGTGCCGTTGGAGCAGACCTCGCCGGCGGAGTAGAAGTTGCCGAGCAGCGCTCCGGAGACGGCATTCTCGAGGTGCGCGTCCTCGAACACAATGAGCGGCGACTTGCCGCCGAGTTCGAGAGTCACCTGCTTCAGGGTCGTGGCGCAATCGGCCATGACCGCCTTGCCCGTGGCCACTTCGCCCGTGAGGGACACTTTGCGGATCTGCGGATGCGCGCTCAGCAGCCGCCCCGTCTCGGCAAAGCCCTGCACCACCTGGAATACCCCATCCGGCAGACCGGCCGCGGCGAAGATTTCGCGCAGCTTCAGGGCGCTCAGCGGGGTGAGCTCGGCGGGCTTGAAAATCATCGCGTTGCCGCAGGCGAGCGCCGGAGCGCTCTTCCAACAGGCGATCTGCAGTGGATAGTTCCAGGCGCCGATTCCGGCCACCACGCCGAGCGGCTCGCGCCGGGTGTAGCCGAAGGCCGCCGTGCCGAGCGGCAGGTGCTCGCCGGCGAGCGAGGCGGCGAGCCCGGCGTAGTACTCCAGGCAGTCCGCTCCGGAGAGGACATCGACGGCACGCGTTTCCTGGATCGGCTTGCCGGTGTCGCGGGTCTCGAGCTCGGCGAGCTCCTCGTTGTGCGCGCGCAGCAGATCCGCGGCGCGACGCAGAATCCGGCCTCGCTCCGCGCCGCTCAGGCTCGCCCATTGGCGCTGCGCGGCGCTGGCTCTGGCCACGCAGGCGGCGACCTCCGCAGGCCCATCCACGCGGATCTCGGCCAACACTTCTCCGGTCGCGGGATTGACCGTCGCGAAGTGTCTGGCCCGAGCCGGGGGCATTGCGCCGCCCCGGCCGGCGAGCGGTTCGGCGGCGCCGTCGCGGCCGCTTTCTCTCAGCCGGGTATCGACGAACGCCGTGAGCAGGGCCCGAGCGCCTTCGCTGTCGGCCTCCTGCCATTGCGAGAGCGCGGCGCGCAGCCACACGCCGTCGATCATGGCCGCGATCATCGAGGCGAGACTGTGCGCCTCCTCGAGCGGCAGCAGTCGCGCGAGGGCATGGCGCAGGTTGGACAGCATGCGGCGCTGGTAGGCGGTCTGCACGCGCATCAGGCCGGGCTCCTGCGCCACCTGACCCCAGAAGGCGAGCCAGGCGCTGCCGGTGCGCTGATCGAATTCCTCGGGCCCGAGATTGGCATCGATGACCGCCTGCACGCGTCCCCGAGGGGTGCCGGCGAGTCTCAGCCGTGCACGCACCCGCTCGGCCACGCGGCGCGCCAGGGTGCGGAAGGTCGCCTCCAGCAGCGCATGCTTGTCTCCGAAATAGTGCGCGACCAGACCGGGGGAGACATCGGCGCGGTGCGCGATCTGCGCCAGGGTGCTGCCGACGTAGCCGACCTCGGCGAGGCTGTCGATGGTGACTTCGATCAGCTGCCGGCGCCGGAGCTCTTCGGGCTCTTCCCGGGCCGGCGGGTTGCTGCGCCGATCGGTCCGACGCCGATTTGATTGTCTATTCAAGTCAGTGCCTCGGAAACGGCAGACGGTGACTGCTCACGGATGCCAGAGACCAGTGTGTAATTCAGAATAATTCAGTCCAAGCATGGTGTTATGCCGATATTCAGTCTTTGGAAAGATGCTTGAATGAGCATTCAATATTGACTGCCATGATGCGGTGCGAGGTTTTCGGCGTCAAGTCGCGCGAAGCGCTGAACGGATCGGAAGCGCCCCGGGATCGGAGGGGCGCAGCGGAGCGGTGTCGGAGCGATTCAGCCACCCGAGTCGCTCTCCGCGGCGCTGCGAACCGCCTCCAGGCCGTGGCCGCAGGGACCGGACTCGCGTCGCCAGAGCAGTGCGACCGACACGAATGCCACCAGGCTCAGCAGCCCGAAATACCACAACATCGGGTCGTAGCCCTGCGGGTGCGCAGCGCCCGCATGTGCCCGTTGCGCGAGCCAGCCCGCCGCCAGATTGCTCGCGGCGAGGAACAGGTTCTGCAGCAGGTTGATCAGGCCGAAGGCGGTGCCGAGTCGGCGTGGCTCGACCAGCATGGCGGTCGCCGGCCAGATCACCGCCGGCACCACCGAGAAGCTCACGCCCATCAGGGCCGTGGAGATCCACAGACTCCAATGCGTCGTGCCGAGGATCAGGAACACCAACGGCATCAGCAGCGTGCCGATCATCATCATGAGCGAGCGCCGTCCCAGCCGGTCGGCGAGCCATCCGAACACTGGCGTGGCGAGGATCGCCGCCAGGAACACCCAGCTGTTGGCGAGTCCCGCCTGTTGGAGCGTCAGCCCCTTGGCGTCCTGGAAGTACTCGATCGCGAAGGTGCTCCTGAAGGGGAAGAACACCGAGGCGAACAGTACGTTGAGCGCCAGGATGTACCAGTAGGACAGATCGAAACCGACGAGATCCGACCAGAGGAAAGGGTCGGGCGCCGTCGCGGCGGCCAGCGTGCCGGATGCGCGGGCGCGGCGGTCGAGGAGCCGATAGAGCAGCGCGGCGGCGAAGCTCGCCGCCGTCAGCACCGCCGCCAGCACCAGCGGCGCCTGCCAGCCGCGCCGATAGAGCGTCTGCGCCCAGTCGGGCGAGGTGTCCGCCGCATACGAGCCGATACGCGCGCAGCTGAAGAACACCGCCATCGCAAGCGCGGTGCCGCCCGCGGCGAACCACTGTGCGAGTCCTGCGAGCAGCGCGATGAACAGCGCCTCTTCGGCGACCCCGAAGATCAACCGGCCGAGCGCCATCACGGCGAACGGCGAACCGACTGCGGTGAGCAGCGCACCGGCGAGGCATAGCGCCGCCGTCCACGACGCGACCCGTGCCGGTCCCAGGCGGTCGATCAGCACTCCACCGAGCAGCGCGAGGAAGATGTTCGGCAGGCTGAAGATCGCATTCAGCAGGCCGATCTGTTCCTGGGTGAAGCCGTGCCCGGTGCGCAGCAGCTCGGCGACCGGCGCGATCGCGTCGTACTCGTAGTAGCAGCCGGCGATCGCCAGGCTGAGCAGCAGGAGCACGCCCCAGCGGAGTGCCGCGCCCGGGCCGATGCGGGCAGGTGCCGGCGCGGCCGCGTTCAATGGATGCGAGCTCCCTGGCGGCAGAGCTCCCGGCGCACCTTGCGCAGGTCGAGCCGGTCGAACGGCTCACCGGTGCGCAGCGAAACGGCGGCAGCGACGCCCGCGCCCTGGCCGCTCACCGCACAGCACATCATGTTGCGCACCGCGGCAT
>JAJYTX010000409.1 GCA_021792815.1 Pseudomonadota bacterium | reverse complement strand
GCAGCAAGGACCGGTTCTTCGACGGACGGCTGGCCGTCGATGCGAGCCTGTACCGCATCAATTGGAACGACATCCAGTCCTCGTTCTTCCTGCCGACCTGCAACGTGCCGGTGAGCACCAATCTCGGCAACGCGGTCAGCCAGGGGTTCGACCTCAATCTGTTCTTCGCGCCGCTCGACAACCTGACCGCGGGCCTGGCGATCGGCTACGACGACGCGCATTACACCAGCACCACGACCGGCGCCAACGGCGTGCCGATCCAGGAAGCCGGCCAGCCGCTGCCGTTCGCTGCGCCGTGGACCGTCTCGCCCACCGTCGATTACGACTTCGGCGTGCTGGGGCATCGGGCCTACTTCCACGTCGACTACCAGTACGTGGGCAACAACTCGACGCCGCTGCCGGACCTGCCGAGCGTCGATCCGACCATTCCGCGGCCGCCGTCTTCGAGCAATCTCGACATGCGCCTCGGCATGCATCTCGGGGACATGGACCTGTCGATCTTTGGAACCAACATCAACAACCAGCATCCGGAGTTCGGCCGTTACCGCGACACCGAGGCGCCGGTCTCGAACTACCGGGGCTATACCGTCGCGCCGCGCACGATCGGTGTGACGGCGACCTACCGTTACTGAAACCGGAACGAAAGGGGATGGCGATGCAATCGAAACGGGCCTGGGTCGGCGCGCTGGGCGCCGCCATGGGGCTGTGCGCGGCGTGCGCCGCAGCACAGACCGTCAGGATCTGGCCGGGTGTGGCGCCCGGCTCGCGCCATTGGACCTATCACGCCAGGACGATCCGGGGGCCGGACGGCGCGCAGGTCATCGATGTCTCGACGCCGACGCTGACGGCGTATCTGCCGCCGCGCGCCAAAGCGACGGGCACCGGCGTGATCATCGCTCCGGGCGGCGCGTTCATCGCGCTCGAGATCGATCGGGAGGGACGGGAGGTGGCCCGCTGGCTGCAGCGGCGCGGCATCGCGGCGTTCGTGCTGCGCTACCGGCTCATGCCGCCGCCGCCGGGCGGCGGCTTCCCATCGATGGCGGCGATGAACGCCGCCTCCCGGTTCGCCATCGCCGACGGCATCCAGGCCATGAAGGTGGTGCGCGCGCACGCCCGGCAGTGGGGCGTCGAGCCGCAGCGGCTCGGCATCCTCGGCTTCTCGGCGGGCGGGACCGTCGCGACCGGCGTGATGTTGAGTCACGATGCGGCGGCGCGGCCGGATTTCGTGGGCGATCTGTATGGCGGGCCGTTCGGCGGCCTGAAGCGCGTGCCGGCCGGACTGCCGCCGGTGTTCCTCGCCTGGGCGCAGGATGATCCGATCGGCACGCACACCGCCATGAAGGTCTTCGAGGACCTGTCCGCGCACGGCTACACGCCCGAGGCGCATGCCTTTTCCGCCGGACATCACGAATTCGGGATGAAGAAGCAGGGGACCACCAGCGATCACTGGATCCAGGAGTTCTACTGGTGGCTCGAGGCGCAGGGACTCACCCGGCGGGGCTGAGTCGCCGCCCGGCGCCCGCCGGAGCGCGGCGCGCGCCGGGCCGGTTCGCCCGCGGCGTGGCCGATGGCCAGCCCCCGCCCCAGCCGTAGGGGCGATCGAGGCGGATCGTCTGGATCTCGGTGATCCTGCCGTTCACGATCTTGAACAGCTCGTGGATGATGGTGTCGTGGGGCTTGCGGAAGTAGCGATCGGGCGCCATGACCATGCCGCTGAGCGGACTCGGCACATAGGGCCGTTTCCCCTGCGCGCGGGTCTGGGGGCCCGTCAGGGGCGCCGCGGGCGGGCCGGCCGCCTTCGAGACGCGGATCACCATCTGTCCGAGAACGAGCCCGCGCGCCACGTCGACGATCGGAAAGATCCGGTCGGCCGTCGCGTCGATGTAGGTGAACGGACGAAAGTCGTTGCACGCGATGGGCATGAACACCGGGTTGAGCGAGGTCTGCACACCGTCCTCGAAGCGGCGGCAATCGTGGCTCACCGGCACATCGGCGCCGTCATGGTCCTGCAGGCCCTGGAAGTAGCGGTTCGCGATCGCGATCAGCTGCCGGCGGCTGCGCCGCTGCGAGGGCGGCAGGACGTAGTTGAAAAATGGGTTGGGTGAGATCAGTCCGGGCACCCCGCCGAGGGTGCGCTTGCCGGCGATCGTCTCGATGAACGTGAGCTCACCGTGGCGGACGGCGAGCCGCAGAAACAGCGTGCCGCGCTTCTGGTCGTGGACCGCGACGCCGAAGAAGGCGGCCTGCTCGGTCGTCGGGTCCATCACATACTGATGGTAGGCGATCTGGTCGATGCGCTGCCACGAGGGGTCTTCGCCGACCCGGGTGGGCTTGCCGTTGTAGAGGGCCCGGTAGTGCGCCGCGAGCGGCAGTGCGCCGGGATCGTGGGCGAGCAGCGCCCGCAGGTACTGCTGCACGTAGCCCTCGAGACACGCGCGGTCGCAGCGGCCCGCGGCGGCCGGCGGCGCGGCGTCGGCATGCGCCGGGGCGCCCAGGGCGACCATGCACAGCAGCGCGGCCGCGGCCGGCGCGCCCGTTGGAGTTTTCATCGCAGCCCCCTTTCGTGTCGTCCGATGTGTCGGCCGGTCGCGCGCGTTCACGCGCGCCGCCGCCCGGAGCGACGGATTCGCCCGCGGCCCGCGGGCATCATAGTCCAAATGTAGTAGTGGTTAAAACCAAAATTCACCTTGGGGATCGGCACCGCGGCGCGGGCGCAGTCGGCCCGGAAGCGAGGGAGAAACCCATGTCCGGCGCGCCGAGCGAGGACGCCTGGATCCCGAAATAGTGTTGCATAAAACTAAATTTGTGGCAGACTCGGCCGCATCGGATGGGGCGCCGCGGCGGGGGTCGCGCAGGCCGCACCGCCCCATGACAGCAGGAGATCGGGAATGCAGCCGGCCGGATTCCTTCGCGCGGCGATCTGTTCGGGGATGCTCGCGCTCGGTGCGTCGCGCGGGGCGTTTGCGGCGGCGCCGTCCCTGACCCGCCCCGCATGCACTCCGGGCACGACGGTGCGCACGGCGGACGGCGCGGTCTGCGGTCTGACCCGCGATGCGGTCACCGATTACCTCGGCATTCCCTACGCCGCGCCCCCGGTCGGACCGCTGCGCTGGCGTGCGCCGCGGCCGGCGCCGCCCTGGCGCGGGGTGTTGCCGGCGACGCGGCCCGGACCCACCTGTCCGGCACCGGGACTGAAGGGCGGCATGGTCGGCCGGGAGGATTGTCTCAATCTGAACGTGCAGGTGCCGGCCGGTACCCGGGCCGGCGCCGGCCTGCCGGTGATCGTGCGGATTCACGGCGGCGGCTTCCTGGTCACCGCGTTCGGCCTGCATGACAGCAGTTATATGGTGCGGCGCCACCTGGTGGTCGTGGCGATGAATTACCGGCTCGGGATCATGGGATTTTTCGCCGAGCAGGCGCTCGGCCCGCACTCGGGCGATTACGGACTGCAGGATCAGCAGGCGGCGCTGCGCTGGGTGCAGCGCAACATCGCGCGGTTCGGCGGAAATCCGCACAACGTCACCCTCGATGGCACCTCCGCGGGCGGCGCGAGCGTGTGCGAGCAGGC
>JAJYTX010000408.1 GCA_021792815.1 Pseudomonadota bacterium | reverse complement strand
CTGATCACCGTGCCGCCGGTGAGGATGGCGATGTCCTGCAGCATCGCCTTGCGGCGGTCGCCGAAGCCCGGGGCCTTGACCGCGGCCACCTTGAGGATGCCGCGAATGTTGTTCACCACGAGGGTGGCGAGCGCCTCGCCCTCGACGTCCTCCGCCACGACCACCAGCGGACGACCGCCCTTGGCAACGCCCTCGAGCAGCGGCAGCAGCTCGCGGATGTTGGAGATCTTCTTGTCGACCAGCAGGATCACCGGCTTCTCGAGCTCCACGGTCTGGTTCTGCTGGCTGTTGATGAAATACGGGGACAGATAGCCGCGGTCGAACTGCATGCCCTCGACCACTTCCAGCTCGTTCTCGAGGCCCGAGCCTTCCTCCACCGTGATCACACCCTCCTTGCCGACCTTCTCCATCGCGTCGGCGATGGTCTTGCCGATCGACTCGTCGGAGTTGGCGGAAATCGTGCCGACCTGGGCGATCGCCTTGGAGTCCTTGCAGGGCTTGGCGAGCTTCTTCAGTTCCTCGACGGCGGCGGCCACCGCCTTGTCGATGCCGCGCTTGACGTCCATCGGGTTGCGGCCCGCGGAGATCGCCTTGAGGCCCTCGCGGATGATCGCCTGCGAAAGCACCGTCGCGGTGGTCGTGCCGTCGCCGGCCTCGTCGGAGGTGTTGGAAGCGACTTCCTTCACCATCTGCGCGCCCATGTTCTCGAACTTGTCCTTCAGCTCGATCTCCTTGGCGACCGACACGCCGTCCTTGGTGATGGTGGGAGCGCCGAAGCTCTTCTCGAGCACGGCGTTGCGGCCTTTCGGACCGAGCGTCGCCTTGACGGCGTTGGCCAGAATGTTGACGCCCTTGAACATGCGCTGGCGGGCGTCATCGCTGAACCTGACTTCTTTGGCTGCCATTGTCTTAGCTCCTCGCTTACTTGCTCTCGATCACGGCCATGAGGTCTTCCTCCCTCATCACCACCAGATCCTCCCCCTCGACCTTGACTTCCGTGCCGCTGTACTTGCCGAAGAGGACCTTGTCGCCGACCTTGACGTCGAGAGCACGGACCTGGCCGTTCTCGAGAATCTTACCGTTGCCGACCGCGACGACTTTTCCCTGAACGGGCTTCTCGGCCGCGGTATCGGGAATCACGATGCCACCGGGGGAGGTACGCTCCTCCTCCAGGCGCTTGATGATGACGCGATCATGAAGAGGACGAATCTTCATGGTGAACGCTCCTTAGGGACGCTATGGTGGATAGGGACGCAGGGGAGCTATTAGCACTCTCCCGGCGTGGCTGCTAATCATAGGTAGGTGGTGCCGGATTTCAACCCCGGAAGCGATCTTTTTTGATCCCCCCGGGGTCCCACGCGTCCGTTTTGCGGCGACCCCCTAGGGAATGACCCTGACGCACGGATTAGAATGTGTTTTCCCAGCCCCATCGAAGGTCTCATGGCGGAGTGCATCGTGGTCCTGACGACGTGCCCAGACGAGGCGACGGCGGGCCGGATCGCCCGGAACCTGGTCGAATCCGGTCTTGCCGCCTGCGTCAGCCGGCAGGCGGTACACTCCACTTACCTCTGGCAGGGGGCCGTGCAGGATGAACCTGAGATACTGCTCGTCGTCAAAACCCTCGCCGCGCGCTTTCCCGAGCTCGAGATGCGCCTGAAATCCCTCCATCCTTATGAATTGCCTGAAATCATTGCGCTGCCGGTAGCCGCCGGATCCGAGGCATACCTTTCCTGGATCGGCTCGGTGGTCGCGTCATGATCGCCTCGCACCGCTGCCGTCGGGCTCGGCCCGCCCGGTGGTCGTCTGTCGCAGTCGCGATGCTCGCGCTGTGGTGGGTTGGGACCGCATCGGCGGCAGCCCCACCGACGCTGTCTCCGGGGATCCTGGCCGCGCTGGGCGCGGCCCAGGTGGGCGGAAACCGCTTCCCGCCGCCCGACCAGGTCTTTCATTTCAGCGCCCGGGCCGCTGGCGCCCGCGAGATCCGTCTCCATTGGGGAATCCGAGCGGGCTACTATCTTTATCGCAGCCGCATCCATGTGACCGCACCGCCTGGGGTCCCGCTGGGTCGCCTCAGACTGCCCCAGGGGCTGATCAAAGTCGACCCTTACTTCGGTCGGGAACAGATCTACCGCGATGCGCTGACGGGTGAGCTGGCCGTACGCGGCGCCGCGGGCGCGGGTGCTCGCCAGATCCCGCTGACGGTTACGTATCAGGGCTGTGCCGACGCCGGACTGTGCTATCCGCCCATTACCAAAACCGTCACGCTCAGCCTGCCGCCCGGCACCGGCCACGCGGCCAGCGCCAGTGCTGGCGCCAGTGCCAGTGCCAGTGCCAGTGCCGGCGCCAGTGCCCGTCCTGCGGCTGTGGCGGTGGGTTTCCTCCCGCCAGCGCCCGCAGCTGCGCCGATCGCTCGTCAGGCCCGCTTCGCCGACCTCGCTCGCTCGGGGAGCCTGCTGGCGATGCTCGGCTGGTTCTATCTCGCCGGCCTGGCGCTCGCCTTCACCCCGTGCTGCCTGCCCACGCTCCCCATCCTTTCCGGGATCATCATCGGCCAGGGTAAGCAGGTCACCACCGCCCGGGCGTTCGTTCTGTCTCTCGTTTATGTCCTCGGCATGGCCCTCACTTATACGTTGGCCGGTGCGATGGCGGCGGCGGCGGGCGGGCAGATCCAGGCCGCCTTCCAACGGCCCTGGATCCTGGCGGCCTTCGCCGCAGTACTCGCGACCATGGGACTCGCCATGCTCGGGTTGTTCACCGTGCAGATGCCCTCGGTCATCCAGACGCGCCTCGCCGCCGCGAGCAACCGCCAGACGGCCGGCACCCTGGGAGGAGTCGCTCTCATGGGGGCGCTATCGGCGCTCATCGTCACCACCTGCGTGGCCCCTGCACTGGTCGGCGCGCTGGCGGTGATTGGCCGGACGGGCGAGGTGGCGCGCGGTGCCGCGGCCCTGTTCATCCTGAGCATCGGCATGGGCACTCCGCTCCTCGCCGTGGGCGCTTCGGCAGGACGGCTGCTGCCCAAAGCAGGACCCTGGATGGAGACCGTCAAGAAGCTCTTCGGCGCGATGATGCTGGGGGTCGCGGTGTGGATGCTCGCGCGGCTGCTGCCCGCCCGGATTACCCTGGCGCTGTGGGCGATACCCGCCCTGACGGGCGCAGGGGTATTGTTTGCGCAGACCCGCCATTCGTCTTCCGGACGCTGGCCGCTGCGTCTTGCCGGGACTCTGGCGGCGGTATACGGCTTGGCGCTCGTGAGCGGCGCGGCGCTCGGCGGCACCAACCCCCTCGAGCCATTTCCCGCCCTCGCCGACCGCTCGCCCGCACTGCGCTTCACGCCCATACGCTCGGTGGCCGAGCTGAATCTCGACGTGACACGGGCACGCCAGTCGCACCGCACCGTGATGGTGGATTTCTATGCGGCCTGGTGCACGTCCTGCAAGGAACTGGAGGCGACCACCTTCACCGACCCTGCGGTGCGCAAAGCGCTCGCGCACACCATGCTGCTGCGCGCCGACGTCACGGCAAACAACGCCGATGACCGTGCGCTGCTTTAATATTTCGGGGTTTTCG
>JAJYTX010000407.1 GCA_021792815.1 Pseudomonadota bacterium | reverse complement strand
GAGATCCTGCAGTCCCGCGGCGACCTCGACGGCAAGGCCGTGCACCGCGTGGTGTTCTACGAAATCACGAAAAACGCGATCCGGCAGGCGGTGGAACGGCCGCGCGACCTGTCGCTGGATCTGGTCAACGCGCAGCAGGCCCGCCGCGCTCTCGATTACCTCGTGGGCTTCAATCTCTCGCCGCTGCTGTGGAAAAAGATCCGGCGCGGCCTGTCCGCGGGCCGGGTGCAAAGCCCGGCGCTGCGCATGATCTGCGAACGCGAGGCGGAGATCGACGCGTTCGTCGCCCGGGAATACTGGACGCTGGAAGGCGAGGCGCAATGCGCCGAGGCCCTGGCGACGGGCGTCCCTGCTGGCCGGCCCTCCAGCCCCGACGGCACGTCCGGTCGCTCGGGGCAGGGCGCCGCGCCCTTCCCGCTGAGACTGCTCGAGTACCGCGGCAGGAAAGTGGAGCAGTTTTCGTTCACCAGCGAGACCCAGGCCCGGGAGGTGGAGCGCGCGATCGGAAACGCCGCCATCGAGGCGGCCGACGGCCAACGGCCGGGCCGGCTGCGCGTGCTCGCCGTCGAGCGCAAACAGCGCCGCCGCACACCCGCACCGCCGTTCACCACCTCCACTCTGCAGCAGGAGGCCGCGCGCAAGCTCGGCTTCAACGCCAGGCGGACCATGCGCCTGGCGCAGCAGCTGTATGAAGGCGTCGACCTCGGAGAGGGCAACATCGGCCTGATCACCTACATGCGCACCGACTCGGTCAACCTGGCGGCAGAAGCCGTGCGTGAGATCCGCGAAGTGGCTGGTCGACTCTATGGTGCGGACGCCGTTGCGGAAGAGCCCCGTGTATACAAGACCAAGTCGAAAAACGCCCAGGAGGCACACGAGGCGATCCGGCCGACCTCGGCATCGATCACGCCCGCCGAGGTCGAGGGCAGGATAGACGGTGATCTCTATCGCCTGTACGCGCTCATCTGGAAGCGCGCCGTGGCGTCGCAGATGGCCGTGGCGGTATTCGACACCGTCGCGGCCGACATGGTCGCGGGCCCCGATTCGCCCGAACGGCATGTGCTGCGCGCCACCGGATCGACGCTGGTCAAGCCCGGCTATATCTCGGTCTACCAGGAGGGCACGGACGATACCAAGGCGGACGAGGACGAGCACGCACTGCCGCCGCTGAACGAAGGCGACAGCGTCGATCTGTTGACGCTGCGCGCCGAGCAGCACTTCACCGAGCCGCCGCCGCGCTACAGCGAGGCCTCGCTCGTCAAGGCGCTCGAGGAGCACGGCATAGGCCGCCCTTCGACCTACGCCACCATCATCTCGACCCTCCAGGATCGAGAATACGTCGAGATGGACAACCGGCGCTTCATTCCCACCGACATCGGCAAGATCGTCAATCGTTTCCTGACCGACCATTTCCACCGCTACGTGGAGTACGGCTTCACCGCGGCGATGGAGGACGAGCTGGATGCGGTTTCGCGCGGCGAGGAGACCTGGACCGCGCCGCTCGAGAAGTTCTGGAAGCCCTTCATCCATCAGGTCGAGCAGACCGAAAAGAACGTCACGCGCGAGCAGGTCGCTCAGGCGCGCGAGCTCGGCACCGACCCGGGGAGCGGCAAGCCGGTCAGCGTGCGCATGGGCCGCTTCGGACCATTCGTGCAGATCGGCACCAAGGACGACGCCGAGAAGCCGCGGTTCGCGGGGCTGCGTCCGGGCCAGAAAATGGATTCGATCAGGCTCGACGAGGCGCTCGAGCTGTTCAAGCTGCCGCGCGCCCTCGGGGAGAACGCCGATGGCGAGCCCATCATCGCCAACATCGGGCGCTTTGGGCCGTATCTCAAGTACGGCAGCAAGTACGTGTCGCTGAAGGAGGACGATCCGTACACCGTGACTCTGGAGCGCGCACGGGAGGTCATCCGCCTGAAGCAGGAGGCCGATGCCAACCGGATCATCAGTGACTTCGGCGTCGACAACATCCAGGTGCTGAACGGACGCTACGGTCCCTACATCACCGACAAGGTGAAGAACGCCAAGATCCCGAAGGACCGCGACCCGAAGTCCCTGACGCTCGAGGAATGCCGTGAGCTGCTGGCACAGGCGCCCGTGCGCCGCGGCAGATTCACGCGCGGCAGGCAGGCAGGCCCCGGCGGCCGCAGAACCGCTGCAGCGTCGCGGCCGGGCGCAGCTGCGGCGCCTTCCGGGGACCGGCCCGGGACGGCTGCAGGAACCAGCGGTCCCTCCCGGACGCCGACCCCCGGCTCGGGCAAAAAAAAGGCCGCGCACGCCAAGACGCCGGCCAAGCGGGCCGGCGCGCGCGCCAAGGCGGTCAAACGCCGGGCGGCAACGGCCGCCCAGGCGGGCACCGCCGGCAAGCCGGCCAGGACCGCCAAGCGGGCCGTAGCGCGCAGGACCCCGTCGGGGCAGACGCGCACCGGCAAGTAATCCGGGGCTGCTGTCGAAGCGGCTTCCGTGCGCGACAATGGAACCATGAGCGAATTCGACCTGATTGTGATCGGCGGCGGCAGCGGCGGACTCGCGGCAGGCCAGCGCGCCGCGGAATACGGCGCGAAGGTCGCGGTGGTGGAGTCGCACCGGCTCGGTGGCACCTGCGTCAACGTCGGCTGCGTGCCCAAGAAGGTCATGTGGTACGCAGCGAACCTGGCCGAGGGGTTGCGCGACGCGTCCGGCTACGGCTTCGGGATATCAGTCGACGGACATGACTGGAAACAGCTGAAGGAGATGCGTGATGCATACGTCCTGCGGCTCAACGGCATCTACGAAGCCAACCTCGCCCGGCGTGGCCTCGCATTGATCCGCGGCCGGGCGCGCTTCATCGACCGCCGCACCGTCGCAACGGACACCGCCCGCCTCAGTGCCCCCCACATCGTCATCGCCACCGGCGGACGGCCGGTCGTCCCGAGCATTCCGGGAGCGGAGCTCGGCATCACCTCCGACGGATTTTTCGAGTTGAGCGAGCGACCACGGCGCGTGGCCGTGGTGGGCAGCGGCTACATCGCGGTCGAGCTCGCGGGCATCTTCGCCTCGCTCGGCTCGGCGGCGGACCTCATCCTGCGCACCGGCACCGTGCTGAAGCAGTTCGACGCGATGCTCGGCGAGTCGATGCTCAGGATTCTGCGCGAACAGGGCGTGACGCTGCACACGCAGGCGATCCCCGATGCGCTGACGCGCGACCCCCGGGGCCTGCAGCTCGCGGTCCGCGACGGCCGGCGATTAGGACCATACGACTGCGTGTTATGGGCCATCGGACGCGCCAGCGCCTTGGCCGACCTCGGGCTGGAGCACGCCGGCATCGAGTGCAACGCTGATGGATTCATCGCGACCGACAAATACCAGCTCACCAGCACCGCCGGCATCTACGCCATCGGCGACGTCACCGGGCGCGCGCAGCTGACACCGGTCGCCATTGCCGCCGGCCGGCGCCTGAGCGACCGATTGTTCGGCGGCAAGGCGGATCGGCACCTCGATTATCGCAACATCCCCACCGTCGTGTTCGGACACCCGCCGATCGGGACGGTAGGACTGACGGAGAAAGAGGCGAGGGAAGACTACGGTGACGACA
>JAJYTX010000406.1 GCA_021792815.1 Pseudomonadota bacterium | reverse complement strand
CGCAAGGGGTACTAGGGGCAAAGCGAGACAAAAGACACGCTTTTCGAGCTGTGCCGCAATCCGGGCGCTATTCCGGATGATTCAGCCGGATATTGATCCCCCCTGAGAGCCCCTGATGGCGCAGGGCATCCTGCGCATGGCCGAGGCCCCGCGAGGCATGCTTGGCGACGTTCATCGCGTGCTGAGCGGCGGTGCGGTTGAAGAAGCCCTTGTCGTCCCCTGCGGGGGGCACTCCCTTCTCCGCCCCGGCACCCTCTGCGGCTGCGCCCGGCGCAGTCCCCTTCGGGTCCGCGATGCCGTCCTGCCCGCCGCCCGCAGAGCCGGTGCCGGCCGAAAGACCGCCTGTATTCGCGCCTGCACCGTGATCCTGGCCGGGGTGAGCTTGGCCCGTCGAACTACCGCCCGTCGGACCTGTGGCGCCTGAGTCTGCGCTCGGGCCATTCGCCGGTCCCTGGCCGGGGGCGGCCCCAGAGCCGGCCGCCCCCGCCTGACGCGACGCCGAACCTGCGCCGCGGTCCCCGAACCGAATATTCGGCGCTGGTCCGCCCGTGGCGGTTTCGGCGGCACCTGCTGGCCGGGCCGATCCTCCCGGCGAGATCCGCCCTCCGGGCGCAGATGGTCGAGCCGTGCCTCGGGAGTCCACCGACCACGCGCCGGCACGGCCGCCCGTGCCGGTGCCGGCGGCTGAACCGCGAGGTCCCGAGCCTCCACCGACGCTGCCCGCAGGGGCGCTCGAGCCGGGACCGAGCGAGCGGACGAGGCCCGCGACGCCGCCACCCCCGCCACCCGCACTGCGATTCGTCCCGGCCATGGCTCCGAGCATGCCCATGGCCCCCATGTCGCCCGCGATACCGCCTACCGCCGAGGCACCGCCACCGAGCCGTTTCGCCATGGCGGCGAGCCCCGCAGCCCCGGAGCCCGCGAGGCCCGCGACACCCGCGGCGGCGCCGACGCCCGCAGCCGCCACTCCCGCGCCGCCCGCCGCGGCGCCCATGAAGCTGCCGGTCGACAGCGACGGACTGCCCGAGAGCATGCTGCCGGCGATCCCCGGCGCGGAGAGTCCCACCACGCCGTAGACCAGCGTCATGAATGACGCCTCGATCGGTGTAATCCAGCCATATCCACCCTGGGCATTCATGGCATGGAACACGTGCTGAATCTCGGTCGGCAAGTCCGCGCCGAGCGCCAGGATCACGGTCAGCACGAAATACTTCACGCCGATACTGAACACGTAGCTCAGGTACTTTTCGGAAAAGGTCGTGGTCCAATTACTCCCGGCAAAGGCGAGCATGAACACCCCGGCACCGAGAATCACGCTCGCCTCGATGTTGATGATGAGAGCCTCGAACGCCAGGAGCGCGTAGGCGAGGACAAAGATGATCGCCGACGCAACCGCCGAGAGCCCCATGATGGTGTCATCTATGGGGTGCATGAGGCTGAGCTGACCCGTCACGGCTGCGCCGAGCTGCTGGATCGCGGTCCAACTCTCCCCAAAGATCGCCGAGGGGTCCGCGGGGGTGAGCGCATTGGCGGAAGTCCCCGACATGCCCGTCACGACGAGCCCGGCGCGTTGGAACATATGAAGCAACAGCGGAATCCAGTGCGGCGCCATGCCGATCACGCCGAAGTAAAACAGCGCAAAGAACGCGATCTTGACGGCGAGCGAGCCGATCAGCTCATGCGGCTCGGGCCGTTTTAAGGCCCATTGGATCCCAACCCACATGAGCTCGAACACCGCGAGATAGGTGAATAAGTCCTGCGCCGCGGCCGTTGCGTGAGAGAGCCATCCGCCCATCGACCCGATAAAATCGTTCTGGATGGAAGTGAGGATGTGCGTGGTCTGCCCGGCCGTGCTCGTGGCCGGCAACGGGCTGGCCGACTGGGCGAGTGCAATGACCGGGAGCAGCAACGCCGCAAGGGCGAGGACAGCGACTACACGGCGGCGAGTATCAGAGCGCATGGCAGATACTCCATGTGAGGTAGACCATCCCACAGAGTGACCAAGAATGTGATCATCGCGATGGGGATCCACAGCGGCAGCGGCCGGTGCATATCGATGTTAGGCAGTTTCATCATCGCGCCCTCAAAGCTGATAGACCGCGTACTGAATCGATCCACACCCGAGTCCATTTTCTCCGCCCGTGAGCTGGATCTGCCCCGATTGCCCGGCGGGTAATGTGAAGGTCAGTGAGAACGGGAAGTACATATCGGTGGGGTTGTAGTTCGACCCACCCTTGGCGTACTGCGCGCTCTGCGAAGCGATCGTTGCACCGGACTCTGTGGCTGACAGGGTGATCTGCTTCGTGTTCGCGCTCGCCCCGCACCCCGGCTGACCGATGCCAGCGGTGGCGTCGGCAAATACGAGCTCCGGAGCAGAGGAGGCCGTCAGATTGACGGTCGGCGGGCTGGTGCCGTACTGGATACAGCGGTACCGATAGTAGCGACTGCCGCACCAGCCCCAGTAGCTGTAGGTCGTCGGCCCCTGGGTGCCTGTGGTGATCAGCTTGCCCATGTTGGCGGCGCCGAAATTCTGGATCTCGGCGCACAATTGAGAGAGTGAGTTGTACCCCGTCGAGCACGGCCCCTGATTCAGGTTATTGTTGACGTTCGCGATGGCGCTCGTGTTCCCGTTAATTTCGCCCTGCTGGCTGCTGTACTCGTTGTTCAGGTTATTGATCTGTCCCTGCTGATTGTTGACCTGCTGTGCGACTTGGGAGAACCACTCGCCGCTCGCGCGATCGAAGTAGTCATTCGCGTGAATGGACCCGGCCGCAGCCCCTGCCTGTGAGTTCAGGGCACCGTTGACGCTCGTGACCATCGACCACCCGGATCCGTACCGGGGCTGGAAACCCCATCCCGAATTGCCCTCATATGACCCGTTGCCGGCGCCGTTCAGGACGAATCCTCCCTCTTCGCTGTCCCACTCGCCATTCGAGTGGGCCTTGAAGACGGAGTCATTCTGATTCTGATTCCAGATGTTCAGGGCTCCGCTTTGGTCATCGACGATGGCGTACCCCTGCCCAGTGACGGGGCTCCCCATCTGGATTGCCGAACCGCTGACGCCACAGCCATTGTCTGTGGTCATCGTAATGTCGCCTGCGGTCAGCACGCCTTGGCCCGAGCAGCTCGTCGAGGTGCTCACACCCCCGTTTTCCGCCGTCAGGTGGTGCGGCACGGTCAGGTTCCCATTTTGGTCGACCGCCAGTGCCGCCCACGAGCCGCCATTCCACGCGAATGCCCGGTCGGTATCCAAGGTGAGGCGGACATCGCCATTCTGATTCCCGCTCGCCGGCAGGGCCGCGAAGGTCGACACCGGCGCGCGCCAGTGCCCGCCGCCGACCGATTGCCAGGTGCCGCCCTGGCAGCTCACGAGCGCCCCTGTGCCGTCCTGGGCGATCGCACCCGTATTAGCGCACGCTCCGCCCGGCGTCTCGACGGCCCCCAGGATCAAGGGGGTGCTCATCGTGTTTCCCGCGGCGGTGGGCGCCGGAACGCGCCACAAGAACCGCGAGTCGTCCGCCTGCTGCGCGGCGTTTGACTCAACCTTTACGGCGATCGAACCCGGCCCGATCCCCGCA
>JAJYTX010000405.1 GCA_021792815.1 Pseudomonadota bacterium | reverse complement strand
AGGAAAGAAAACACCGCTATCTCATTGTTTTTATTGGAGGCTAGGGTCGGAATCGAACCGGCGTAGACGGCTTTGCAGGCCGCTGCATGACCACTCTGCCACCTAGCCTTGAGCGAACCCGCCCGGGGTGGATGCCGGGACTTGCCTCGATGCCCTGGGAATTCGGCATCCGTTCTTCGCGACGCTGCATGATTTGATAAGTCATTAAAAATCAATGACTTATTTCAGCACGAAGAGTGTAAATGCTACACCAGACCTCGCCCGCTTGCCAAGCTCGAAGCGCAGCGCCCGCATCACTCGGCGGATCGCGACGCCGAGGCCGCCATCCACGTGCGGCTCTGCGTACGTGACGCTCGCCCTGCACTGGCCCGCCGGCGCTGCGCTCGGTCAGCGAGCCGTGCTCGCCGATGAACCGTGAATCAGCACACTCAGCGCCCCTGCGCTTGGCAGCAGACCGGCTCCGCGGCCCAGCGCCTCTCGAGTGCGGCCTGCCGCAGTACGCCACCCGACCACCAACCGCATGAGCGCGCTCACGCTCGGAGAAGCCATCCCGCGACATCCTCGGTACCCCTCACCGCGTCGCGCGCCTTGACCCGAGCCTACCCTCGGGGCACGCTATCCTGATGACACCCGGGGACTCTGAAGACGCTGGCTCGCCGCACAATCCACCCCGGGACGTCACCCTGCTGTTGGTCTCGCTCCTGATTGCTTACGTTGCCGAGGCAATCGGTGCCCTCGCGTCGATCGATGCGGCGGCGTTCTACTCGCGTCTGGTCCAGCCGCATTGGGCACCGCCTGCGTGGGTTTTCGGTCCGGTGTGGACCGCGCTGTACACGCTGATGGGAGTTGCGCTGTGGCGCGTGTGGCGTAGCCGCACTCGCCGGGGCGCACCGATCGTCCTGTTCCTGGTACAGCTCGGCATCAATGCCGCGTGGTCCTGGGTGTTTTTCCGCTGGCACTGGGGTGAATTCGCATTCGGGTGGATTCTGCTGTTGCTCGCGACGCTCATCGCGACCGTGGCGGCATTCTGGCGAGTCAGCCGGATGGCCGCACTATTGCTGCTGCCCTACCTCGGCTGGGTCAGCTTCGCAGCCGTGCTCAGCTGGGCGATCTGGCGCGCGAACCCGGCGGCACTCGGCTGAACGATGCATGCTCCGGCGGTCGGACACGGCGCCGGCCGCCCCGGCCCGCCGCCGCCGGGTTGACGCAAGCGCGAAACCTCCGACGACCGGCGACCCGCCTCAGGGCATCCACGACCGAGGCATGCCCGCAACGGATCACCCGTAGCGCAGCCGTCGCGATTCGGCACGCTGAAAACCTGTCGCACCGATGAATGAGGGCGCGGCTCGCGGTCCGCCGCCCCGATGCGCACTGTGATGGATGTGGGACGTCCGAGGAATACGCGCAACTCCGGACCCGGGATGATCACGCTGCCGCGCTTGCGTCCGCGGCGCGCGCCGCCGGCACGGAGGTGCAAGCCAGCCGGCGCCGGGATACTCTTTGCGCTCTGGGCCTGTCTGACCTGCTGCCCCAGCTTGCCCGTGAGGCCGGCGGTGTTGCAGCAATCGGTCGTCATGCGGCGTCTGGACAGCGCGTTTGCCGCCCGAGGCTCGGTCTGCAGCGGGGCCGCCCTGTAGCGCAACTCCGACATAGGTCCATATACCGATATGGCAAGTGCTTCGAGCTGTGGCAGAAAGCAGCTAATCACCCAGCGGCAAGAGCGGCGACCATGGGCATGATCAGGCGCATTCAGGCCCGCACTGCGGATCCTTTCGGCCGGCACAGCCATGACCAATGGGCACTCGCGCCCCGCGCGGCACACCCTGACGCGCTGTTCTTCCAGCAGGTCATCGAAAGCAGCACGACTCCCGTACTGGTGACGGCTGCGGTCGGCGCCGAGCAGCGGCTCGTGTATGCGAACCCGGCCTTCGAGAGCCTGCTCGGCTATCGCCGCGAGGAGATTCTCGGCCGGGACTGGCGGGTGTTTCTGAGCGTCCATGAATCCTCGAGGCACACGCAGACGCTGCATGCGTCGCTGCGATCCGGCTCGAGCACGGAACAGACGCTGGTTGCGGTCCGCAAGGACGGGACGCTGTTGTATTTTAAATCACGGCTCTCGCCCCTGTGCGACGCGCACGGCGCCATCAGGCAATATGTGGCCGTGCTGCACGATGTCACGCTGGAACATCGGCTGCGCGAGACGCTCGAATATCGCGCCTGTTTCGATCCGTTGACGGGACTGGCGAACCGGTATCTGCTGCACGACCGCTTCGCGCAGGCGGCCGCCCAGGCGCAGCGTCACGCCGCCGTGTACACGCTGAGCCTTCTCGATCTCGATGGCTTCAAGCAGATCAATGACCGCTTCGGACATGCAGCGGGCGACGAGGTGCTCGGATTTTTCGGCGCACAGCTGCTGCAGTCGATCCGCAGCGAAGATACGGCGGCACGCCTCGGCGGCGATGAATTCGTGCTGCTGCTGATGGACGCGGACATCGACTCGACCCGTGTCATTCTGCAGCGCATCCGCACGGCACTCGCCGCGTTCAGTCCTGTGGGCCTCGAGCAGCCGCTCGGCCTGTCCTGCAGCGCCGGCGTGGCTCTGTTCCCGGCTGATGGGACGACCCTTGCGGGGCTGCTCGATGCGGCGGACAAACGGCTGTACGCCGCCAAGACCTGGAGCGAACACGGCGCGCCGGACACTCGCTGCCCGGCGCCCGTTGAGCTGATCGAACGGAGCGTCCGGCGACGGTGAGCCGCGGCGGGACCGGCCCGCCGCAGGCGGCGGCTCAGGAGCCGGTGCGCTGCGCGGTCAGGGAGTCGGCGAGCGGCTGCTCGGCGTCGAGGCCGAAGCTCATCCAGTCCTCGCCGAACAGCTCGACGGGATGTTGCGCACGGTCGGTCCCATTTCCGCAGCGCATGGCATCGGCGGGACAAAAATGCTCACATCCCCAGCAGATGCGCTCGGGGTGGCCGGGACGGACGGGCAGTTTCCGCGCCATGAGATTGATTCTACGGCAGCGGCGCCGGGCGTACCCAGGACAAAGATGATAAAACTCATCTTCGGTCGACCCGCCCCCCGGCGAGCCGCAGCCACCCCTGCGCCGACGCTCGTCGCTCAGCCGCGCAACTCGGCGAGCAGCCGATCGATCATCGATCGGGCCTGACGGGGATAGCCGCCGCCGAAGAGGTTGGCGTGATTGAGCACATGGTACAGGTTGTACAGATCGGCACGAACGGCGTGCCCCGCCGGGAGCGGCGCCTGCGCCTCGTAGGCGGCGTAGAATGCGCCCCCGAACCCCCCGAACAGCCGCGTCATGGCCACGTCTGCCTCGCGATCGCCGTAATACACCGCGGGATCGAAGATCACCGGCTCACCCTCCCGATCGGTCAACCAGTTGCCGCCCCAGAGATCCCCGTGCAGGAGCGAGGCCCGGGGACGGTGTTCCCCGAGCAGCGCACCGACCGATTCCAACAGGCGTTCGCCGGCGTCCCCCAGAACCGGCCCGAAGCCTTGGCGCGATGCCAGCTCCAGCTGGAAACGCAGCCGGCGCTCGCGGAAGAACTCCGCCCAGTCGGGCAGCCAGC
>JAJYTX010000404.1 GCA_021792815.1 Pseudomonadota bacterium | reverse complement strand
CGCCAGCCCGCAGATGCTCGCGGCCCTGAAGTCCCTCGGCTTCTACGGCCACGGCGAAGTCATCGAAGGCCCGGTGGCCAACCACATCCGCATCGTGCTGCACGGCATACCCGGCACGGCCATGCCGTCCTGGGCGTCGCTGTCGCCGGCCGACATCGCCGCCGTCATCACCTTCGAGCGCAACTCATTCGGCAACCACACCGGCGAGCTCATCGAGCCTGCGCAGGTTGCCGCCGCGTCGGGCCACTGAGCCGCGGCATGCCGTCGATTCTCCGGAGACACCCATGAGCGCAGCGAACCCCGCGATCGAGCACTCCCAGCCGCACGACGAGCCCCCCCACGGCATCGGCCGCTGGCTCTATGCCACCAATCACAAGGACATCGGCACGATGTACCTGGTGTTCGGCATCAGCATGTTCTTCGTCGGCGGGCTGCTCGCGGAGCTGATCCGCTCCGAGCTGATGACGCCGACGATGCGCGTACTGAGCCCCGAGGTCTACAACCAGGTGATCACCGTGCACGGTCTGGTCATGGTGTTCGCCGCGGTGATGCCGATCACCGCCGGACTCGCCAATTACCTGATACCGATGATGATCGGCGCGCCCGACATGGCGCTGCCGCGGCTGAACAACTGGGGCTTCTGGCTGCTGCCGCCGGCGGCGATCCTGCTGGTGCTGCCCTGGGGGTTGAAGCTGTTCGGCATCGGCACCGGCACGCTCGACACCGGCTGGACGATGTACGCGCCGCTTTCGACCCAGTCCGGCCCGGGCGCGGACTTCGCCTTCGTCGCGGTGCTGCTGCTCGGGCTGTCCTCGACCATGGCTTCGATCAACATCCTGGTCACGATCTTCAACCAGCGCGCCCCGGGCATGACCCTGATGAAGCTGCCGCTGTTCGCCTGGAGCTGGGTGATCACGGCGCTGCTGCTGATCGCGGTGTTCCCGGCGCTGATGGCCGGCTGCATCATGCAGATCGCCGACCGGCACTTCGGCACGCATTTCTTCAGCGCCGCCGGCGGCGGCGACCCGGTGCTCTGGGAGCACATCTTCTGGTTCTTCGGACATCCGGAGGTCTACATCCTGCTGCTGCCGACCGTCGGCATCCTGCCGCACATCCTCTCGACGTTCGCGCGCAAGCCGATCTACGGCTACGAGGCGCAGGTCTACTCCTTCTGCGCCATCGGCATCATGTCGGTGGTCGTGTGGGCGCACCACATGTTCACCTCGGGCATGCCCACCGCCGCCAACATCTATTTCATGTTCTCCACCATGGCCATTTCGGTGCCGGTGGCCGTGCTGTTTTTCTGCTGGTTCGGCACCATCTGGCGCGGCTCGATGACCTTCGAGACGCCGATGCTGTTCGCCCTCGGATACATCGTGCTGTTCGGGATCGGCGGGCTCACCGGTCTGGTGCTCTCGGACGCCGCCGCCGACCAGCAGTATCACAACACCTACTTCCTGGTGGCGCACTTCCACTACGCGCTGTTCGGCGGTCCGGTCATGGGCATCTTCGCGGCGATCTACTACTACCTGCCGAAGATGACCGGCCGGATGTTCTCCGAGCGGCTCGGCCGCTGGCACTTCTGGCTGACGCTGAGCGCCTTCAACGTGGTCTTCATCCCGCAGTTCCTGCTGGGCATCGCCGGCATGCCGCGGCGCATCCCGGACTATGCGCTGCAGTTCGCGCCGCTCAACCTGGTCTCGAGCATCGGCGCGTTCGTGCTCGGCGCCACGCAGCTGCTGTTCGTCTACAACCTGCTGCGGACCGCGTTCGGCACCACGGGCGCCCAGGCGAGCGACCGGGTCTGGGAAGGCGCGCAGGGTCTGGAGTTCAGCCTGCCCTCGCCGCCGCCGTTCCATACGTTCCAGGTTCCGCCCGTGATCGAATGAGGTACGCCCCGTGAGCGCCGCCACTGACACCCCTCAGCAGTACTACGTTCCGCCGCCGAGCCCCTACCCGATCGTGCTCTCGGGCGCGATCTTCCTGCTCGGGCTCGGGGCGGCGCTGCTCGTCAACTCGTTCACCGCGGGCTGGTGGTCGCTCGCCCTCGGCGCGGTGCTGCTCGCCGGCACGCTGTTCGCCTGGTTCGGGCGCGTGGTGAGCGAAACACGCGCCGGCGTATACGGACAGCAGGAGGAGCGTTCGTTCCGCTGGGGCATGCTGTGGTTCATCACCTCTGAGGTGGTGTTCTTCGCCAGCCTGTTCGGCGTGCTGTTCTACGAGCGCAACATCGCGGTTCCCTGGCTCGCCTCATTCACGTCCCATGCCTGGAAAGCCTACACGCCGTGGCCGCATTTCAGCGCCGCGTGGCCGAGCGGCGGGCCCGCCGGCCAACCCTTCCAGCCGGTCTCGCCGTGGGGGATCCCCGCCCTGAACACGCTGATCCTGCTGTCCTCGGGCGTGACCATCACCTGGGCGCACATGGGATTGCGCGCCGGCCGGCGCCGCCAGCTCAAGGCGGGACTGGCGCTGACGATCCTGCTCGGCGTGACCTTTCTCGGCTTCCAGATCCACGAGTTCGCCCATGCCTACACCTCGCTCGGCCTGACGCTGCACTCGGGCGTATACGGCGCAACGTTCTTCATTCTGACCGGCTTCCATGGCCTGCACGTCACCGTCGGCGCCATCATGCTGCTGGCGATCCTGACGCGCACCCTGAAGGGGGACTTCTCGCCCGAGCGCCACTTCGCCTTCGAGGCGGTCACCTGGTACTGGCACTTCGTGGACGTGGTGTGGCTGATGCTGTTCGTGTTCGTCTATTGGCTCTAGGGGGCTCTAGGGGGCTCTAGGGGGCTCTCGGAGGCTTCCCCGGGTTGCGCGACATTCTGAACGCCCTGCTGCCGTGGGAGTTCTCGCCCACGACGCTGCTCGCCGCCCTCGCCGTGCTCGGCGCCTACCTGCGCGGTTGGCGTCGGGCCGGCAGGCAGGCGGGCATCTTCCGGCCGGCGGCATTTCTCTGCGGCGTCCTGCTGCCCTACGCCTTCCTCGAGACGCGCCTGGAGTTCTACGCGCTGCACCTGTTCTGGCTGCAGCGTCTGGAGCACCTGGTGCTGCACCACCTCGCCCCCTTCCTGATCGCACTGGCGGCCCCCGGGCCGCTGCTCGCGCAAGGCACCCCGCGCTGGATCCGCGAGCGCCTCCTGCGGCCGTTCGCTGCCAGCCGGCCGCTGCGCGCTCTGTATCGCGTCGTGCAGCAGCCCGTGATCGCCAGCGTGCTGTTCGTCGGGCTCATCTACCTGTGGTTGATCCCCTCGATCCAGCTCGACACCATGCTGAGCCGCCCCCTGTACGACGTCATGAACGCCTCGATGCTGATCGACGGCATCCTGTTCTGGTGGCTGATGGTCGGGCCGGAAGATCCGCAACGCGCGACCCACCTCTCCTACGCTGTCCGCATGGCCATCCTGGTGGCCATCACGGTCCCGCAGACGGCGATCGGGGCTTTCATCCTCTTCCACCACACCGTCCTGTATCCCTCGTTCAGCATCTGCGGCCGCGCAGCGAACATCGGCGCGATGCTCGATCAGCAGCTGGGCGGACTGAACACCTGGGTGCCCCCCGGGATGATGAGCGCCCTCGGGCTGG
>JAJYTX010000403.1 GCA_021792815.1 Pseudomonadota bacterium | reverse complement strand
ACGAGCAGTGCCAGTTGCCGGCCGAGTGACTCCAGTCGGCGCTGCAGGGGAGTCTTCGGAGGCTGGTGTTCGATCAGCAGCGAGGCGATGCGTCCGAGTTCGGTGCGCATCGCGGTCGCAACCACCAGCCCGAGACCGCGCCCGGCGGTGATCGTGGTGCCCCTGAAGGCCATGTTGAGACGATCACCGAGGGGAACCTCCCCCGGCACCGCTGCCACGGTCTTGTCGACCGGAACCGACTCTCCGGTGAGGGCCGACTCGTTCACGCGCAGACCCGCGACCTCGATCAGCCGCAGGTCGGCGGGCGGGATGTCTCCCGCCTCGAGCACGACGACGTCTCCGGGCACCAGGTCGGCCGCCGCGACGACCTGAGGCCGGCCTGCGCGCAGCACTGTGCTCGCCGGTGCGGCCATCTTCTTCAGTGCCGCCATGGCCCGCTCGGCGCGCATTTCCTGCAGCGCGCCGAGCACCGCGTTGAGCAGCACCACGACGAGAATCACCAGCGCGTCCGACAGTTCGCCGATCAAGCCCGACACGAGCGCTGCGCCGATGAGCACCAGTATCGTGACATCGGCGAACTGGGCGGCGAGCATCGCCGCGGCCGAACGCCGCTGGGGCTCAGCGAGCACGTTCGCACCATACCGATGGCGTCGGGCGGCAGCCTCCTCGGGGTCAAGGCCGCCCACCGAGCTGTCGAGCGCCGCGATCAGCTCGGCAACGCTCTGCTGATGCCAGGCTGGCGAGCCGGATCGGACGGCTTCCGGTCGGGGAAACTGCTGAGCGTCGGTTTTCACCGCACCGTTGCTGCCGGGCGATGCGCTGGGGCGCGTGAGCGGCAGGGACGGCGGCCGTTCGGGGTGCCGTGCGCGCTCCGCCCCCGCCGGCGGACGAGTGGAGCCATGCGCAGCAATGTCCTCGTGTTGCGCGACGGCCGCAAGTACGCAGTTTCCCTGCCTGTTGGTAGACCTACGGATGGACGCAACCGCGCGGGAAGCGCACGCTGTGCGCATTGGTCGCTATCGGTCACACCGGAAGGCGAGCACGCCATGAGCCATCCGTTCGCCGCAGCAGAGTCGCCGGTCAGACGCCGGCGGGTATTGTCCGGCATCGCGCTGATCCTGCCGTTCCTGCTGGCGCTCACCGCCTGCGAGACGCTGCAGGTCGGCAGCGACTACGATCGGACCGCGACGTTCTCGGGTTACCACACGTTCACCTGGCTGCCGCGTAACAACTATGGCATCGCCAATCCGCTGGTGCTCGAGCAGACGCGCGATGCCATTCAGAGCGCTCTCGAGCGCAAGGGTTACCGTTACGTGAGCGGCACACAGCCGGCGGATTTTGCGGTCGATTTCACCATCGGCTCGCGCGAGCGTACCGACGTGCGTACCTACCCGCAGCCGTATGCGGGACCGTGGGTCTGGTACGGCCCGCGCTGGTGGGGCTATCCCTACTGGGGCACAGGTGTCGATGTGTATCACTATCGTGAAGGCATTCTCGGCATCGACGTGTTCGATGCCAGGACGCATCGGCCGGTCTGGCACGGTTGGGCTCAGAAGCCCCTGAGCCGGGAGGACAGGGAAAACTCCGCCGAACCGATCCGCAAGGCGGTCGATGCCGTGCTGGCGAGATTTCCGCCTGGCTGAGCCGCGCCCGCAGTGGCGGCGCGTGCCGCACACCGCCTGCGGCGAACCGGCGGGAGGACCTGCAGCGCTGCGCGGCTGTACCGGGCAGTGCGGGTAAGCCTGCGCCAGCAGGTATCGCCCGGGTACGGAGGTGGGCTTGGCGGACAGGAAGGCACGGATCCTGCAGATTCTCTTCGAGCGGTTGCTGTTCGCGACGCGGTGGTGTCTGGCGCCGCTCTACGCCGGGATGGTGCTCGCGCTGCTGGCGATCCTCGTCGTGTTCGGGCGCGAGCTCCTCGGGGGGCTGGGCCGTATCGGATCGCTCACGGGCGAGCAGGCCATTCTTCTCGCCCTGTCGCTCATCGACCTGTCGCTCGCGGGCAATCTGCTGCTGGTCGTCATGTTTGCCGGATACGAAAGCTTCGTCTCGCGGCTGCACATCGGCGAGCATGAGGATCGGCCCGCCTGGCTCGGCACGATCGATTTCGCGGACCTGAAGCTCAAGGTGATCGCCTCCATCGTGGCCATCAGCGCGATCACGCTGCTGCGGGCGTTCCTGCCGCTCGCGGAGCCGGCAGCCGTCGTCCATCCGCGGCGGCTGCTGTGGTTGGTCGTCATTCAGTTGACGTTCGTCGTCTCCGGCGTACTGCTCGCCCTCGCGGACTGGATTTCGCCGCGCAACCGGCAGCGCGGCGCCGGTTCCTGAGGCGCCGCGCTCAGTCCGGAAGCGGCGCCGCCGGCTTCTGACGAGCGCCGGTCGCGGTGCCGATGGAGGCCACAATGACCAGCAGAATCGCGCTCCACTGCGCCGGGGCCAGCCGCTCGCCGAGAATCAGCAGTCCGGAAAGAGCGCCGACCGCCGGCTCGAGGCTCATCAACACGCCAAAGGTGCGGGCCGGCAGGCGGGTCAGCGCGATCATCTCGAGCGAATAGGGCAGGGCGGTCGACAAAGCGCCGACCAGCAGTCCCGGCAGCAGCACGGCCCGGCTGAACAGGGGGGCGGGCGCGGTGGCCAGGCCGATCGGCACGATGAGCGCCGCGGCGACCAGGCTGCCGAGCGCCACGCCCCGCGGGCCCAGACGGTGACCGACCTGTTGTCCGAACAGGATATACAGCGCCCAGCAGGCGCCGGCGCCCAGGGCAAACAGCAGGCCCGACAGGTTGAGCGGGGCCTGCGATCGCAGCGGCAGCAACAGCGCGAGCCCGGCCGCGGCGGTTGCGATCCAGAGGAAATCGACGTATCGCCTGGAGGTCAGCACCGCCACGGTCAGCGGCCCGATGAATTCGACGGCCACGGCGATCCCGAGGGGCAGGCGGTCGATCGCCTGATAGAAGAGGAAATTCATGGTGCCGAGCGAAATTCCGTACACCACGAGCGGCAGCCACGAGTCGCGTCGCACACGCAGGCGCCACGGGCGCAGGGCGAGACACAGCATCACGGTGCCGAATCCGGCGCGCAGCGCCACGGTGCCGGTGGGGCCGGCCACGGGGAACAGCGTTGTGGCGATGGAGGCACCGCTTTGCACCGATGCCATCGCCGCGAGCAGCGCCACGAACGGTGTCAGCGCCCCGAACCGCGCTCTGAGCCTCGCCATGGGGTGAATTTCAGCGGGCAGCCGGTCCCCGCGCGCGCCGCCTGCCACGCGCCGTGCCGCCGGCCGGTATCAGGCCGGATCGGAACCGATTACGGCCTTCACCTCGAGGAAATCCCGCAGGCCGTATTCGCCCCATTCCCGTCCGTTGCCGGAGCGCTTGTATCCGCCGAAGGGCAGACTCATGTCGCCCTGCGCGCCGTTGAGCGTGATGCGTCCGGCGCGGATCCTGCGGCCGATGCGGTTGGCCCGCGCGAGGTCACCCGACCAGACATACGCCTGCAGGCCATAGGGCGTGTCGTTGGCGATCCGGACCGCTTCGTCCTCGTCCCGATACGGCAGGATGGCCAGCACCGGCCCGAAGATCTCCTC
>JAJYTX010000402.1 GCA_021792815.1 Pseudomonadota bacterium | reverse complement strand
GCCTCATGCCGAGTGTTCCCGCGTCTCGCGGAAGGTGATCTCGGGCCAGCGCTCCAGGGTGAGCTGCAGGTTGACGCGCGAGGGCGCCAGATACACCGGCGCGCCGCTGTGATCCACCGCCAGATGCTCGTAGGCGCGGCTGCGGAACTCCCCGAGCTTGCGCGCATCGGCGCCATCGATCCAGCGGGCGGTGTGCACGTTCACCGGCTCGAACACACAGCTCACCCCGTACTCGTCCTGCAGCCGAAACGCCACCACCTCGAACTGCAGCTGCCCGACCGCTCCCAGGATGAGGTCATTGTTGCGCAGCGGCTTGAACAGCTGCGTCGCTCCCTCCTCGCACAGCTGCAGCAGTCCCTTCTGCAGCGCCTTCATCTTGAGGGGGTCCTTCAGCACCGCGCGCCGGAAGATCTCGGGCGCGAAGTTGGGTATGCCGGTGAAGGCGAGCCGCTCGCCCTCGGTGAAGGTATCCCCGATGTTGATCGTGCCGTGATTGTGCAGACCGATGATGTCGCCGGCGTACGCCTCCTCGGCATGCTCGCGCTCGGAGGCCATGAAGGTGAGCGCATCCGCCACGCGCACCTCCTTGCCGAGGCGCGTGTGATACAGGCGCATGCCGCGCGTGTACCGGCCCGAGCACAGGCGCAGGAACGCGATACGGTCGCGATGGCCCGGGTCCATGTTGGCCTGGATCTTGAACACGAAGCCGGTGAGCCGCTCCTCGAGCGGTTCGACGCGCCGCTCGCGCGCCGTGCGCGCCAGGGGACCCGGCGCATGCGCGGTGAAGGCGCCCAGCAGCTCCTCCACCCCGAAATTGCTGATCGCCGAGCCGAAGAACACCGGCGTCTGGCGGCCCTCGCGGTAGGCCTGCGGGTCGAACACCTCGGTCGCGCCGCGCACCAGCTCGATCTCCTCGCGCACCGAGGCGAGATCCTCCGCCAGCAGCTCGCGCGCCGCGGCGCTCTCGAGCCCCTCGATGACCCGGTTCTCGCCCACCCGGCCGCGCTCCGCGGCCGAATACACATAGATGCGGTCCTCGAGCAGATGGTAGATGCCGCGCAGGGCGCGACCCATGCCGATCGGCCAGGTCACCGGCGCCGTACGGATGGCGAGCACCCGCTCGATCTCATCGAGCAGCTCGATCGGCGCACGGCCCTCGCGATCGAGCTTGTTGACGAAGGTCATGATGGGCGTGTCGCGCAGGCGGCAGACTTCCATCAGCTTGATGGTGCGCTCCTCCACGCCCTTGGCGCAGTCGATCACCATCAGCGCCGAGTCCACCGCGGTGAGCGTGCGATAGGTGTCCTCGGAGAAATCCTCGTGTCCCGGGGTGTCGAGCAGGTTGACGATGCAGTCCCGGTAGGGAAACTGCATCACCGATGAGGTCACGGAGATGCCGCGCTGCTGCTCGAGGCGCATCCAGTCGGACGTGGCGTGCCGCGCCGCCTTGCGGCCTTTGACCGTGCCGGCCATCTGGATGGCGCCGCCGAACAGCAGCAGCTTCTCGGTCAGCGTGGTCTTGCCGGCATCGGGGTGCGAGATGATCGCAAACGTCCGCCGCCGGCGGATCTCGGCAGTGATATCAGCCATGGAATGGGGGACTCGGCTATCCGGGAGCGCGGCGGCCGCGCAGCGTCAATTTCAACACGCAGGCATCCTCGCGGCCACCTTCCGCCTGGTAATAGCCGCGGCGCACGCCGATCTGCTGAAAGCCGAGCGAGCGGTACAGGCGCTGCGCCGCGGCGTTGGACGGGCGCACCTCGAGGAAGGCGTCCTGCATGCCCGCGGTCGCGCCCCGATCGAGCAGATGCTCGAGCATGCGCCGGCCGAGCCCCGAGCGGCGGTGCGCCGCGGCGATGCACAGGTTGAGCACATGCACCTCGCCGGCGCCCATGCTCATCACACCGTAGCCGACGATCCCAGCCTCCGGCAGCGCGAGCACCCGGCAGACGTACCCGACCCGCAGGCAGTCGCGGAAGATACCCTGGCTCCAGGGGAAGGCATAGGAGGCCCGCTCGATGGCGAACACCTCGTCGATATCCGCCTCGGTCATGGCGCGGATCGGCGCCGGAGGCAGGGACTTCAGCAGCTCAGGAGCGGTCGCCATGGATCGATGTCATCACGCTGCGCGCAAACTTCAGGTCTTCCCACGCCTTGCGCTTGTCCGCCGGGGAGCGCAGGAGATAAGCCGGATGGTACGTCACCACCAGCGGCACACCGCGCTCGCCGAAATGATGCACCCTGCCGCGCAGTCTGGCGAGCGGCGCATCGGTCGCGAGCAGGTTCTGGGCGGCGATGCGTCCGACCGCGAGCAGCAGCTTCGGTCCGACCAGCTCGATCTGCAGCTTGAGATACGGCAGGCAGGCCGCGACCTCCTCGGGCCGGGGGTCGCGATTGCCCGGCGGACGGCTTTTCAGGACATTGGCGATATGGACATTCGTGGTGCGGCTCAGGCCGATCGAGCGCAGCATGGCATCGAGGAGCTGCCCCGCCCGGCCGACAAACGGCTCTCCACGCCGGTCCTCCTCCGCGCCCGGCGCCTCGCCGATCACCATCCAGTCGGCCCGCCGTGGGCCGACCCCGAGCACCCCCTGTGTCCGACTCTGGTGCAGCGGGCACCGGGTGCACTGCAGCACCTCGCTGCGCAGTGCCTGCCATTGCGCCTCGAGCGGCTCTGCGGACGCCGCGGCGGCATCGCTCGGAGCGGGCGCGGGGGGCTCGGCGGATGCGGCCCGCCCGAGGCCGCCCCCGGGCCGCCGCGGGACCCACAGATCGATCCCGATGGCCCGCAGATACTCGGCACGGCGCGCCCCGTGCATCAGGGATGTCCCGTGCGGGCGGGCCGCCGGTGGCGGCGGGCGCGGCGCCAGAGCCAGGTGATCGGTGCGGAAACGGCGTAAAAGCCGAAAATGCTCAGCAGGATGAGCGGCGGATCGCTCGCGATCAGCACGATGGCCAATGGCACCAGCAGCAGGTAAATGAAGCGGACCGGCCCCTCGAGATTGAGCTTCTTGAAGCTGAAATAGCTGACGCGGCTGACCATGAGGGCGCCGGCGAACGCCGTGACGGTGAAGGCGATGATCAGACCGGTGAGTCCCGGCTGATGCCACCGGCTCGAGAGCCACACGAATCCGGCCACGGTCGCCGCCGCCGACGGGCTCGGCAGCCCCTCGAAGAAACGCTTGTCGGAGGCCGCGCGGACATTGAAACGCGCCAGGCGCAAGGCGGCCGCGGCGGCGTAAAAGAAGCACGCCAGCCATCCGAACCGTCCCCAGGCCCGGCCGTATTCCGCGATCCGCACCACGCCCCACTGGTAGGCGACGATCGCCGGGGCGAGGCCAAAGGCCACCATGTCCGACAGACTGTCGTACTCCTTGCCGAAGGCACTCTCGGTGTGCGTCAACCGCGCGATCCGCCCATCGAGCGAATCGAAGATCATCGCAATGAACACTCCCATGCCGGCCGGCGCGAAGTGCTTGTCGATGGCGGCCACGATCGCGTAGAACCCGGAGAACAGCGTCCCGGTGGTCAGCAGGTTCGGCAGCAGGTAAATGCCCCTGCTGGGCGGTCTGGGGGCGCCTTCGGCGC
>JAJYTX010000401.1 GCA_021792815.1 Pseudomonadota bacterium | reverse complement strand
CGCAAGCGAGCGTCTCTCCCGCGCCGCGCTCATACACCCGCAGGCGGATGCTCCTGCGGTCGAGCACCTGCATGAAACCGGCATTCACCCGTTTCGGGAATCGCACGTGTGCCTCGATCGCCGGCCCAAGCCGCGCCACCGGCGCCCCGTCGACCGATTCGACCAGGAGAACCGCGTGCGGATTGCCGATCGAGACCGCGCCGATCTCGATGGTCTCAGGCCCGACCTCGAGCCGATAGCGGTCGGCCTCCGCAGGCGCCTCGAAGGGAAGCGCCCGTGGCTCGAAGCGCACCGGTCCCATGTCCACCGATACCATGCCCCCAGGCCCGGTCCGCGCCCGGACGAGGCCCGCCGGGCTGTCCAGGGTCAGCGTACCGCCGGCCGCCAGTCCGCGCGAGGCCAGCAGAGCGGCGATACAGCGCGCGCCGTTGCCGCATTGCTCGACCTCGATGCCATCGGCATTGAAGATCCGGTAGAACACCGCGGTCCCGTGCCGCCGGGGTGGCTGGAGAATCAGCGCCTGATCGAAACCGATGCCCGTATGCCGGTCGGCGAGACGGCGCAATTGCGCGCCCGAGAGCGATTCGGCGCCTGCTGGAGCATCGAACACCGCGAAGTCATTGCCGAGTCCATGCATCTTGGTGAACGCGATGTGCATCGTCACGAGCATACCCCAAGGACACGGCGATCAGTGCCTGAAGCGCTCGAGCAATTCGCCGCTCAGGCGCCGGCTGACCGGCAGCGGCGCCGCGCAGCCGCGCAGCCTGACCCAGTAACGGCCGTCGGAATCGCGCTCGATGCGCTCCAGATGCCGCACATTGATCAGAGCGTTGCGGTGGATACGCACGAAGCCGGTGCCGAGCTCATCCTCCAGCGTGCGCAGCGAATCCTCGATCAGATCATCCCCCTGCGCATGACGCACCGTGGTGTACTTCTGGTCAGCCTGCAGGTACAGGATGTCCTCGGTGGGGATGAGGCGCACCTCGTCGCGGCGGCGGGCGGCGACATGCATGCGGCGCGGCTCGCCCGCAGCCGCCGCGAGACGCTGCAGCTGCGGCCGCGTCAGGCGGCCCGCCTGAGCCAGCGCCGCCGCGAGTTTGTCCCGGTGCACCGGTTTCAGCAGGTAGCCCACCGCGCGGGTCTCGAAGGCGTTGATGGCGTACCGGTCGTAGGCGGTGGTGAAAATCACCGCCGGCGGCTCCTCGAGGATGCTCAGGTGGCGCGCCGTCTCGATGCCATCCATACCGGGCATGCGGACATCGAGCAGCACCACGTCCGGAGAGCACCGCGCCGCTTGCTCGAGCGCCTCGCGACCGGTGCCCGCCTCGGCGACGACCGCCGCGCCGCCGATGTCGGCCAGCAGGCGCCGGAGGCGCTCGCGCGCCGGAGGCTCGTCATCGACGATGAGGATCTTGATGGGCATCGTCGGCAAGGCGAGTCGTGGTGTAGGGGAATCTCAGGGTCACGATGTACTCCTCGCTGAAGCGACCGGCCTTCACGAGCGAGCGTTCGCCGTAGAGCAGCGCCAGCCGCTCCCGGGTGTTCGCCAGCGCCAGGCGATTCCCCTCACGCTCGCTTTGCCGCTCGCTCACCGGATTGCGCACCACCACTGAGATCAGCTCCGCGGCGCACTCGCCCGTGATGCTGACCGTACCTCCCTCGGGCCGCGGCTCGATGCCATGATAGATGGCATTCTCCAGCAGCGGCTGCAGCAGCAGGCCCGGCACGCGCGCATCCGGCGGCAGGCCCGCCACGTTCCAGTCCACCTGCAGCCGCGCCCCGAGCCGCAACTGCTCGATGCGCTGATAGGTGCGGGCAATCTCCAGCTCCTCGGCGAGTGTGATCGTCTGATAGCCGTCGCTCAGGGATGCGCGGAACAGGTCGGCGAGGTCCTGCACCGCCTGCTCGGCGCGGGCAGGATCGGAGCGGGTCAGCGAGGCAATGGTGTTCATGCTGTTGAACAGGAAATGCGGACGGATACGCGCCTGCAGCGCGTGCACCCTGGCGGCGGCGCGCATCTCGATGTTGCGCCGCCATTGGTGAGTGACATAGAAGTAGCGCAGCGCGACCGCACAGATCACGAAACCGATGGCGACGTTGCGCGACACGAACGGCCACAGCTGCGCCGGGAAGAACCCCGCCGCACCGGCCAGCAGCGGGCTGCGGCCGAGCAGAAACACCCCGGCGGAGATGGCACCGACCACGGCGGTCAACATCATGAGCACCGCCGCCGAGCCGCGCCCGACACTGAGCCGGGCCAGCCGCGGCCGCAGCCAGCACAGCAGCGCCGCGCTCACCACGCCGACCCACAGGAGAAACAATGAACTGCGCGCGAGCTCCGCCCAGAAATCGACGGCGGCGCCCTGCCGCGCGATCGACAGCACGATCGCGGTCAGCTCCGCGATCAGCACGACGGCGAGCGCCGCACGCGAGGCGCAGAAGTCCGGCAGGTAGAACGAATCGGCGTCGGCGCGGAAACTGCCGCCTGGAGTGGCCACTGGCTTACCGGTTGACAGCTCGGGAGGAATGCTGGTGTATCCGCGTGACTCATGAGCCGGTCGATGGGATCACGGCCGGAGTGTGCCGAAGAGCGAACTTTCCCGGGACGACGTGCACCCTCCCTGGAGGAGTCTCCGGGAGCATCGCCCCCCGGCAGCGGGTCTGAAGCAGGCGAAAAAGTCGCCCTGTTTCCGATGGACGCCCCGGCTAGTCCGCTCTGCGGCCGCAGCCCTATTCTATAGGGCTATCGGCCGGATGGGCCATCGCGCAGCTCCGAGACCCGCATCACATGCCCGGGGGCGCTAGCCGGCGGTCGGCATGTGAAACTCGGCGCCGCCGCGGGCGTTCGGCCAGCGCTGCATGACGGACTTCTGCCGGGTATAGAATCGCACGCCCTCCTCGCCGTAGGCGTGCATGTCCCCGAACAGGCTGGCCTTCCAGCCCCCGAACCCGTGCCACGCCATGGGGACCGGAATCGGCACGTTGATCCCCACCATTCCGACCTGGACGCGCCGCGCGAACTCGCGCGCCACCGCACCATCGCGCGTGTAGCAGGCCACTCCGTTGGCGAGCGAATGGGCGTTCACCAGCTCGATGGCCTGCTCGAGGTCGGCCACCCGCACACAGCTCAACACCGGCCCGAAGATCTCCTCCCGATAGAGGGTCATCCCGGGCCGAACCTCATCGAACAGGGTGCCGCCGATGAAGAACCCGGCTTCATGGCCCGGCACCACGAGTCCCCGGCCGTCCACCAGCAGCTTTGCCCCCTCGCGCACGCCGCTGTCGATGCAACGCCGGATGCGCTCCAATGCCGCGCGCGTCACCACGGGCCCCATCTCCACCCCGGCCTCCATGCCAGGGCCGATCCTGAGCGCGCGTGTCCGCTCGGCAAGCCTCGGCACGATGTGCTCGGCCACCTCACCCACCAGCACCGCCACGCTGACCGCCATGCAGCGCTCACCTGCCGAGCCATAGGCCGCCCCGATCAGTCCGTCGACCGCCTGATCCAGGTCGGCATCGGGCATCACGACCAGGTGATTCTTCGCTCCGCCGAGCGCCTGCACGCGCTTGCCGTGCTCCGCGCCGCGCCGAAACAGATCCCGGGC
>JAJYTX010000400.1 GCA_021792815.1 Pseudomonadota bacterium | reverse complement strand
TTGCACACCAAATGGAAGACCATGATTGCTTTCGCGATCATCTACTTCGTCTGGGGCTCGACGTATTTCGCGATCCGCGTCGGAGTCTCGCAGATGCCGCCGCTGCTGATGGCGGCAATCCGTTTCACCGTGGCAGGACTGGCACTGTCGGCCTGGGGTCTGGCGCGCGGAGAGCGGCTGCCGGATCGTCGGCAGTGGGCCTCGATCATCCTGCTCGCCTTCCTCATCTTCGTGATGGATTACGGGATCCTGTTCTGGGCCGAGCAGCGCGTTTCCTCGGGCGTGGCAGCCGTCATTCTGGCGACCATCCCGGCCTTCATGGCCCTCGCGGAGATCCTCTGGCTGCGCACCCAGCGATTGACGCTGCGCCTCGGTATGGCGCTGCTGATCGGGTTGGCGGGCGTCGTGGTGCTGATCGATCCCTTCATGGGCGTGGGCGGCGCGCCGGTATATTTCCTCGGCGCGATCGGGCTGGTTGCCGCCGCGCTCAGCTGGTCCGGCGCATCGGTCCTGACGCGCCTGCTGCCCCTGCCGTCCTCCAAGGTGATGAGCGCCGGGATGCAGATGCTCTCGGGCGGGATGTTGCTCGGGCTCGCCGCCTGGATGTCCGGCGAGACGGGTCGCTTCCAGCCGCAGGCGGTCTCGGACGGCGCATGGTTCGCCCTGCTGTATCTGATCGTGGCCGGCTCCATTGTCGGTTTTACCGCCTATACGTGGTTGATCCACCACGAGTCCCCGACGAAGGTGGGCACGTACGCCTACGTCAACCCGGTGGTCGCGGTGCTGATCGGCTATTTTCTGGGCGGTGAAGCGTTGGATGGGCGGACCATGCTCGGCACGCTGTTCGTCGTGGTCAGTGTGCTCATCATCACGACCGGCGGGACAATTCGGGCGCAGACCCGCGCACAGGCGCTGCCGCAACTCAACGCCGAGCGGCCGTAGACTGGCGGCGGGCCACCATGGCCGCCGGTGGGGACAGCCCTGAGTGGCGCGGCGGGGGGTGGCGCCCGGGCACGCCACGTCGTGCGCCGCCAGCCCTGCTTCCGCTAATATTCCCGGCAGGCACACTGGGCCGCACCACCGAGGCGAACGCATTCCCATGAAAATCCTGCTGACCGGCGCGGCCGGCTTCATTGGCTTCCACACGGCCGGCCGGCTGCTCGCCCGCGGCCACGAAGTGGTCGGACTCGACAATCTGAACGACTATTATGACGTCGCCCTGAAGCAGGCCCGCCTGGAGCAGCTCTCCGGCCGGGACGGCTTCCGCTTCGTGCGGCTCGACCTCGCCGACGAGGCGGGCATGGCGGAGCTGTTCGCACGGGAGAAGTTCGAGCGCGTGATCCACCTTGCTGCGCAGGCGGGCGTACGGCACTCGCTCAAGGACCCGCACAGCTATGTGCGCAGCAACGTCACCGGCACGCTCACGGTTCTCGAAGGGTGCCGGTACCACGGCGTCGAACATCTGGTCTACGCTTCGACCAGCTCGGTCTACGGTGCGAACACCGACATGCCGTTTTCCCCGCACCGGGTCGCAGGCCATCCGCTCTCGATCTACGCGGCCACCAAGCGCGCCGACGAGTTGATGGCCCACAGCTACTCTTCGCTGTTTGGTCTGCCCACCACCGGACTCAGATTCTTCACCGTCTACGGGCCGTGGGGACGGCCCGACATGGCGTTGTTCCTGTTCACACGCAACATTCTCGAGGGCAAGCCCATCGATGTGTTCAACAACGGCCGGCACAAGCGCGATTTCACCTACGTCGAGGACATCGCCGAGGGCGTGGTGCGGGTCTGCGAAAGGACGGCGCAGCCGGATGCCGCCTGGAGCGGCGACGCGCCGGATCCGGCCACCAGCCGCGCGCCATTCCGTCTTTACAACATCGGCAATCGTCAGCCCGTCGAGCTGATGCGCTATATCGAGGTTCTGGAGGACTGCCTGGGCCGCAAGGCCGAAAAGCGCTTCCTGCCGCTGCAGGCCGGGGATGTGCCCGAGACCTGCGCGGATGTCGAGGACCTGGCGCGCGATGTCGGCTACCGGCCCGACACTCCGGTCGAAGTCGGGGTGCGCCGCTTCGTCGATTGGTTCTGCGAGTACTACGGCTATCGCCGCTGAGCGCGCCCGCTGCCGCCCATCTCCTGCTCGCGCAGCCTGAAGCGCTGGACCTTGCCGGTCGCCGTCTTCGGCAGTTCCGCCACGAACTCGATGGCGCGCGGGTACTTGTAGGGAGCGAGCCTGCTCTTGACGAACGTCTTCAGTTCCTCTGCGCTCGCGATCGTACCGGCCTTGAGCACGACGAACGCCTTGGTCTTGATCAGACCGTCGGCGTCGGGGACACCGATGACGGCCGCCTCCAGGACGGCGGGGTGCTCCACCAGCGTGGCTTCGACCTCGAACGGACTCACATAGATCCCGCTCACCTTGATCATGTCGTCGTTGCGTCCGCAGTAGGTGTAGGTGCCGTCGGCATTGCGAGTGTATCTGTCGCCGCTGCGAACCCAACCGCCCTGAAACGTGTCGCGGGTTTTCTCCCGGTCGCTCCAGTACATCAGGGCAGAGGATGGACCGCGCACGAACAGCAGGCCGGAGCTGCCCTCAGACACGCGGCCGCCTTCCTCGTCGCGCAGCTGGATCTCGTAGCCGGGTACCGGCCAGCCTGTCGTGCCGTAGACGACCTTCCCCGGCCGATTGGAGAGGAAGACATGCAGCATTTCGGTCGAGCCGATGCCGTCGATGATATCGACGCCAAAGTGTTGCCGGAATCTCTCGCCGATCTCCGCCGGCAGCGCCTCTCCGGCCGACGATGCGAGCCGCAGGGCGATGTCCTCGCGGGCGGGCAGGCAGGCCGAGGCCAGCATCCCGGCAAATGCGGTCGGAGCGCCGTAGAACACGGTCGGTTTGAGTCCGTGCGCCGCGCCGACCAGACGCGTGAAGACCGCCTCCGGCGTCGGTCTCTCGGCCATCAGCACGGTCGTGGCGCCCACGCCGAGGGGAAACGAGAGCGCATTGCCGAGCCCATAGGCAAAGAACAGTTTGGCGGCGGAGAAACAGATGTCCCGCTCCGTCAGTCCGAGGATGCCCTTGCCGTACAACTCGATGGTCCAGTACGGATTGGCGTGGGTGTGCACGGTGCCTTTGGCCCGCCCGGTCGAGCCGGATGAGTACAGCCAGAACCCCGGGTCATCCGCTGAGGTGCGCGCGCCGTTTTCGAGGGGGGTCTGTGCCTGGAGGAAGGTCTCGAAATCGATCTGCGCGGGGCGCAGGGGCGCGATCGGCCGGGCGACGATCACCTGGCGGACTTCGTGGTCCGCCCGGCTCAGGGCGCCGGTGAGTGCCGGCAGCAGCGCCCCCGAGACGAGCGCCGCCTGGGCGCGCGAGTGCTCGAGCATGTAAGCATAGTCATCCGCGGTCAGCAGCGTATTCACCGCCACCGGGACCAGACCGGCGTACATCGAGCCGAGAAAGGCGATCGGCCATTGCGCGCAGTCGTTCATCAGCAGCAGGATGCGCTCCTCGCGGCGCAGGCCGAGGGAGCGCAGTCCGCCGGCCAGCAGGCGGATCCGCTCGGCGAGCTCACCATAGGTGAGCGCGCCCTGGTCGTCGATGACCGCGGTC
>JAJYTX010000399.1 GCA_021792815.1 Pseudomonadota bacterium | reverse complement strand
TGCGCGCCGCCCGGGCCGAGCCCGCCCCCGGTCCGCTGCAGGCGCTGATCCGCTTCCCGAGCATCCACGGGCGCACCGTGGTGTTCGAAGCCGGCGGCGCGGTCTGGAAAGACTCGGTGCACGGCGGCGAGGCGGTCCGCCTCAGCGCCGACTCCGGTTATGACTCGCATCCGCTGATCTCGCCCAACGGCAAATGGGTGGCGTTCACCGGCTGGTACCGCGGCAATACCGACGTCTACGTGGTGTCGATCGACGGCGGCCCGGTGAGGCAACTGACCTGGCGCTCGATCAATCAGCCGATCAACGGCCGGATCGGCACCGTCTCCGACAACATCGTCGTCGGCTGGACCCCAGACAGCCGCGAGGTGATTTTTCTCTCGCGCCGCGCCAGCTTCAATCCCCAGATCGAGCGCGCCTTCGAAGTGCCGATCGGCGGCGGCCTGCCCACCGCGCTGCCGATGCCGTGGACCGGGCCGCTCGCGCTCAACCCCGCCGGCACCGTCGTCGCCTACGACAAGCTGTCGCGCGCACTGCTGCTGCACGCGTTCCGCCGCAAGCACTACTACGGCGGCATGGCCGAGGATATCTTCACCTATGATCTGGCGAGCGGCCGCAGCCGCCGGCTCACCCACTGGAAGGGCTCGGACATCTTCCCGATGTGGGTGGGCAACACGGTGTATTTCGCCTCCGACCGCGGCGCCAATCGCGTGCTCAACATCTGGGCGAAAAATCTCAGCACCGGCACGCTGCAGCAGCTGACGCACTTCCCGGTGTACGACGTCGACTGGCCGAGCGCCGGCAACACCGGCATCGCCATCAGCGACGGCGGCCGACTGTACGTGTATTCGTTCGCGACACGCAAGCTCACGCGCGTGCCGGTCACCGTGCCGCTCAGCGGCTCGCGTACCCTGCCCTACGAATACTCGGCGGCGCACATGATCCGCGCGGCGGACGTGGCGCCCGACGGCAAGCTCGCGGTGTTCAGCGCACGCGGCGCGCTGTTCACCGTACCGCGCCATTACGGCCACACCACCGACCTCAGCCATACCGTTGCGAGCAACGACAAGGATCCCGCCTGGTCGCCGGACGGCAAGTGGATTGCCTACATCCGCGATGACGGACGCGACAGCCAGGTGATGCTGCGCGCCGCCGACGACAGCGGCACGCCGCGCGCGCTCACGCCCCTGGGCAACCTCACCTACATGGGGCGGCTCGCCTGGAGCCCCGACAGCCACTGGCTGACGTACAGCACTTCGCGCCAGCAGCTGTGGCTGGTGAATGTCAAGAGCGACGCGCGCAAACTGGTGAGCACGGCGCCCCGCTCGCAGCCGACCCACATCTTCCAGGATGTGGCGTTCTCGCCGGACAGCCGCTGGCTGGCCTTCTCCCGGCGTCTGGCGAACAATCTGCACGCGCTGTACATCTACGGCATCCACGACGGCGATCTGCACCAGGTCAGCCGAGGTGACTTCGACGACACCAACCCGGTGTTCTCGCACAGCGGCAAGTACCTGTTCTTCGTCTCGGCGCGCCTGGTCAATCCGGCGATCTCGACGCATGCCAATACGGCCTCCGGCGTCGTCCCGGACGGGCTGTACGTGACGACACTGCGCTCGCAGACGCCCTCGCCGTTCGCGCCGCGCATCCAGCAGCCGACCGCATCGCACCCGCCGCAGGGCAAGAACAAGAACAAGAACAAGAGCAAGAGTAAGGGCAAGGAGAAGGGCACGCACCCGGCGGGCCGCAAATCCCCGCCGCGTGTGCGCATCGACTTCGCCGGCCTGATCGAGCGCGCGGTCCAGGTGCCGGTTCCGGCGGCGAACATCTCGGCCGTCGCCGCATCGAAGGGTGTGGTGTACTACTCGACGACACCCATCGCCACGATCGGCGGTTCGGTTCCGGGCGAGGTGCCGCAGCTGCGCGCCTACGACCTCGGCAAGCGCAAGGCACTCACCCTGGCGAAGGGCATCGGTTCGTCCTTCACCCTGTCCGCGGACGGCTCGACGCTGCTCTATCAGCAGCAGGGCAAGTGGCTACTGCGGCCCTCGACGTTCGCCCCGCAGGCGAAGACGAGAACGCTCGACACCTCGCACATGCAGATGCAGGTCGATCCCCGTGCGGAATGGACTGAAATCTTCAATGAGGCCTGGCGCAACGTACGCGACTACTTCGTCAATCCCGAGCTCATCCGGCGCGAATGGGCGGCACTCGGCGCGCGCTACCGGGCGCTGCTGCCGCTGGTGCAGGACCGGCAGGACCTGAACTACGTCATCGGCAACATGATCGGCTCGCTCGGAGAGAGCCACATGTACATCCTCGGCGGGGACATGGGCTGGAAGACCCCACCGCAGCCGACCGCGGGCCTCGGCGTGCAGTTCGCGCTGAATGCCTCGGCCGGACGCTACTATCTGAAGCGGATCTTCCACGGCGACAACACCGTGCCCGGCTATTACGCGCCGCTGGCGCAGCCGGGCCTCAAGGTCAAGACGGGCGATTATGTGCTGGCGATCAACGGCCGGGCGCTGCGCGCTCCGACCAACCCCTACGAGCTGCTGCAGGGCACGCTGGGGCAGACCGTCGCGCTGAAACTCTCCGCCACGCCCACCGGCAAGCCCTGGACCATACTGGTCAGACCCGTCGTCAACACCGGCAAGCTGCACCTGCTGCACTGGATCAACCACAACCGGCGCGAGGTCGACCGGCTCTCCGGCGGCAAGATCGGCTATGTCTACCTGGATGACATGGAAGCAACCGGGCTGCACGAATTCGTGCGGCAGTTCTACGGCCAGTTCACCAAGCCGGGGCTCATCATCGACGACCGCTGGAATCTCGGCGGCTTCATCGACACCATCCTGTTCGACCGGCTCACCCGCAGAATCGTCGCGGCCTGGGTCCGGCGCAACGGCACGACCGAGCAGAGTCCGAGCGACGCGTACCTCGGCCACCTCGCGGCGCTGATCAATCACGGCTCGGCCTCCGACGGCGACATCTTCGCGTACCGCTTCCAGCAGTACGGCCTCGGACCGACGATCGGCTCGCGCACCTGGGGCGGCGTTCGCGGCTATTTCGCCCCGTTCACGCTCCTCGACGGCGGTTCCGAGGTCGTATCGGAACTCGCGATGTACGGACTGAATTCCAAGTGGGTGGTGGAGAACATCGGCGTGGCGCCCTCGATCCCGGTTCACGTCGACCCCGGGCTGCTCGCCCGGCACGATCGGGACACGCAGATCGAAGCGGCGGTGGCCGTGCTGCTGAAGGAAATCGCGCGCCATCCGGTGGCGGTGCCGCCGCCCCCGCCGTGGCTGCCGGCCTTCCCGCAGCAGCCGACCTATCCGCCCTGTCCGGTGAGCCGCGGAACCTGTCAGTGAATCAGGACTGCGGAGCCGGCGTGCGCTGCGCGCCGGTTCCGGGCGGCTGAGCGAAATCGCGGTAGTAGCACATGAAGCCGCTCTGACACAGCTCGGGTTTGCCGCGCAGCCCTTGCGCGAACCCGGCCAGTGCGTGCTCGCCGGCGGCGCTGCGCGCGAGCGCCTGACTCACCATCTCGACACTCTTCAGCCGCCGCTCGAGCCGGCTCTCGCGGCCCGCGATCTTCACCGCGGCGACGCCTGCGGCCG
>JAJYTX010000398.1 GCA_021792815.1 Pseudomonadota bacterium | reverse complement strand
GTCAAATACACGAAATCCGGGGCATCCTTGCGGATCATGGGCTTGTGGGTCGGGATGACCACCACCTCCAGACCGTAGATCTGCAGGAACTCCGGCGCCTCGGTGTCCGCGGTGCCGGTCATGCCCGAGAGCGTCTTGTACAGTCTGAAATAGTTCTGGAAGGTGATCGAGGCGACCGTCTGGTTCTCCTCGCGCACCTGCACGCCTTCCTTGGCCTCGACCGCCTGGTGCAGGCCGTCGGACCAGCGCCGGCCGGGCATGGTGCGGCCGGTGAATTCATCCACGATGATCACCTCGTCGCCGCGCACGATGTATTCGACATCGCGCTTGTACAGCACGTGCGCGCGCAGCGCCGCGTTGAGGTGGTGCATCAGACGGATGTTGCCCGCATCGTACAGGCTCTCGCCCTCCTTGAGCAGACCCGCCTGCACCATCAGCGCCTCGACGTGCTCGTGGCCTTCCTCGGTCAGGTGGACCTGCTTGTTCTTTTCCTCCACCGAGTAATCCCCGGGACCCTCCTCGACCTCCTGGCGCGTCAGACGCGGCACGAGCTGATTGATGCTCAGGTACAGCTCGGTGCTCTCTTCGGCGGGCCCGGAAATGATGAGCGGCGTGCGCGCCTCGTCGATCAGGATGGAGTCGACCTCGTCGACGATCGCATAGGCGAGAGTGCGCTGCACGCGCTCTTCCAGACTGAAGGCGAGGTTGTCGCGCAGATAGTCGAAGCCGAGTTCGTTGTTGGTGCCGTAGGTGATGTCGCAGGCGTAGGCGGCGCGCTTCTCCTCCGGAGTCTGCGAGTTCTTGATCACCCCGACCGTCAGGCCGAGGAAGCGGTACACCGGCCCCATCCAGTCGGCGTCGCGCTGCGCCAGGTACTCGTTCACCGTGACGACGTGCACGCCCTCGCCGGGCAGCGCGTTCAGGTAGGCCGGGAGGGTCGCCACCAGGGTCTTGCCCTCGCCGGTGCGCATCTCGGCGATCTTGCCCTGGTGCAGCGCGATGCCGCCGATCAGCTGCACGTCGAAGTGGCGCATCCCGAGGGTGCGCCAGGCGGCCTCCCGCACCACGGCGAACGCCTCCGGCAGCAGGTCATCGAGTCTGGCGCCGTCGCGCAGCCGCTGGCGGAATTCCTCGGTCTTGCCGCGCAGCTGCTCGTCGCCGAGGGCCTTGAGCCCGGGCTCGAACTCCCGGGCGGCGCGCACGTAGCGCCCGTAGCTGCGCAGGAGCCGCTCGTTGCGGCTGCCGAAAATGCGTTTCAGGGTATTGAGCAACTTGAGGTCCGCTTTACTGTGGTATGCACCGCCCGACAGGCCGGCGCGGAGCCCGATATTCTACGCATTCGGGCGGCCCGGACCTAATAGGAGACGGGGGCGGCCGGAACCAGGCTGGCGCAGCCGGGCGCAGGCGGAACGGCGGGAAAGTGCGCCCGGGAGGGCCTCGGCGACCGGAGGACGGGCGGCGTCTCAGGATCCGGATCGATGGCCGCCGCTGAGCACCTGCGCCACGGAGAGCGCGTGCAGGCGGACGAAAGAGGCCGGATTGATCTCGGTCCCGTCCTTGAGCACCTCGAAATGCACATGCGGACCGGTCGAGTAGCCGGTCGAGCCGACGAGCGCGATGACATCGCCCCGCTTGACCGTCTCGCCGACGTGCACCAGCACCTGTTCGGCGTGCCCATAGCGGGTGGCATAGCCATCGCCGTGGTCGATCTGAACCATGTTGCCGTAGCCGCCCCGGGGTCCGGCCCAGGTGACCACGCCGGCCGCCACCGCATGGATCGGCGTGCCCATCGGAGCGGCGAAATCAATGCCCTCGTGAAACTCCTCGTCCCCGGTGAACGGGTCGATGCGCTCCCCGAACGGCGAGGAGATCCAGCCTACCTGCACCGGCCGGCCCTCGGGGTGAATCTCCTGCCTCAGCTTCCGGGAGAGGATCACGTTCTCGAGCGCCGCCAGCTGCGAGGCGCGCAGATCGATCCGCCCCTCCAGCCGGCCGAGCAACGCCGAGAGGCTGGGAATACCGGGCGTGGCGCCCGGGATGTCGGTCTCCGGTCCTCCCTGTGGAGGATTCTGGCCGAAATTGAACTCGCTGCTCGGCAGGCCGGCCATCGCCGAGAGACGCCGGCCCAGGGCATCGAGCCGCAGCATGTGCGCCTGCACGTCCCCGACCTGGATGGCGAGCGCCTGGGCACGGGCCTGCATCTGCGCCTTCAGGTCCGCGATCTGCTCACGCTGGCGGGACAGAATATCCATCCAGTGAGTGGTCTCGGCGAGCGCCAGATCGCCGCCGCTGCCGCGACCCAGCGACAGGCCCATGGCGAACGCGCCGCCGAGAATCGCCAGCATCACCACCGCCATGCACGTGAGCATCAGCGGGTGGCGCAGATTGAGGTTGAGCAGCCGCGGGCGGCCGTCCTTTGAAAACACCACGACGCCCATGCCGCCGGTCGTGGATTCGAGCGTGACGTTGCGCAACGGCGCCAGACGTCCCAGCCCGCGCAGCGCCTGAGCCGCCCGGGAGCGCAGCGCGCGCCCGACGCTCATCGCAGCATGTTTCACCGGCGACCCCACTTTCACTGTTCGCTCTCGCGTAGACTTGGCGTATCGCTCGGGTTCCGTCCCAGGCCCGGCGGGCGACTATGCCCAAAATGCACGATCGGCACAAGCGCAGAAGCCGGAGTTCGGCCGCGGTTCACGGCGGCGCGCGCTCCATCGGCGATCTGTTAAACCGCAACGGGCCGGTTCTGTCGCGGATCGGCGACCAGAGCGCGCGCCAGGCGTTCTGGCGAGGTTGGTTGCAGGCCCGTCTGCCGGCGGCACTCGCCGCGCGGATCACCGGCGTGGTCGCGCGCGACGGCGCGCTCACCGTGTTCGCCGAATCGGCCGCCTGGTCGGCACGGCTGCGCTATGCGCTCGAGGAGCTCGATGCGGCGGTGCGCGAAGCCGATCCTGACATCAGACGGCTGGTCGTGAAAGTCATGCCGCGGCAGGCCTGAGTGCGCCTCAGCCGGCCGGCAGCGCCGGCGCCTCGATGTAGGAAATCGGCGCCTCGGCATACGACTCGAACGCCACTTCCTCCCACGCGCCGGGCTCTGCCTGCAGCGCCCGCAGCAGTTTGTTGTTGAGCGCATGCCCGGATTTGTAGCCGCTGAACTCGCCGATCAGGCCGTGGCCGAGCAGGTACAGATCACCGATCGCATCCAGGATCTTGTGTTTGACGAATTCGTCCTCGTAACGCAGACCGTCCTCGTTCAGCACCCGGAAGTCATCGAGCACGATGGCGTTATCCAGGTTGCCGCCGAGCGCCAGATTGTGCTCGCGCAGCGTCTCGAGGTCGCGCAGAAAGCCGAAGGTGCGCGCCCGACTGACCTCCTTGAGGAACGAAGTGGTCGAGAAATCCATCGACGCCTTCTGCGCCCGGCGTTTGAACAGCGGATGATTGAACTCGATCTCGAAGTTGACCTTGAAGCCGTCGAAAGGAGTGAACTCCGCCCACTTGTCCCCGTCGGTCACCCGCAGACGCTTCTTGATGCGGATGAAGCGCTTGCGTACCCGCTGCTCTTCGATCCCGGCGGACTGCAGCAGAAACACGAACGGTCCCGCGCTGCCGTCCATGATCG
>JAJYTX010000397.1 GCA_021792815.1 Pseudomonadota bacterium | reverse complement strand
GTGACCGGCGGCATCGCCGCGTACAAGAGCGCGGACCTGGTCAGGCGGCTGCGCGAGCGCGGCGCCGACGTCCAAGTGGCCATGACCCGGGCTGCCCGTGAATTCATCGGTCCGATCACCTTCCAGGCGCTGTCGGGCCGCCCCGTCAGGCTCGACCTCTGGGACACCGCGGCGGAGGCGGCCATGGGTCACATCGAACTCGCCCGCTGGGCCGAGCTGGTGTTGATTGCGCCTGCCAGTGCGGATTTCCTGGCACGTCTTGCCGCCGGGAAGGCGGACGACCTGCTCGCGACGCTGTGTCTGGCGACCGAGGCGCCTATCGCGGTGGCCCCCGCCATGAACCGGGTCATGTGGAACAACGCCGCGACCGTGGCCAATATCGACTTGCTGCGTCAGCGGGGCGTTTCGGTCTTCGGGCCGGCCCAGGGCGAACAGGCCTGCGGCGAGGTGGGCGAAGGCCGCATGCTCGAGCCTCTGGAGCTCGCCGAGCGCGCGGCGCAGCTGCTGCCCTGCGACGGGCCGCTGCGCGGCCGGCGCGTGCTGATCACGGCCGGGCCCACCCGGGAGCGGATCGACCCGGTGCGCTTCATCAGCAATCGCAGCTCGGGCAAGATGGGCTTCGCGGTCGCCCAGGCGGCGCGCGAGGCGGGGGCCGAAGTGGTGCTGGTCAGCGGGCCGGTTGCGCTGCCGACGCCGCCGGGGGTGCGCCGTGTGGACGTGGAAAGCGCCGAGGGAATGCTTGCAGCGGTGCAGCGTGAGGTGGCGCAGACACACATTTTCATCTCCACGGCCGCGGTGGCCGATTACCGTCCCGTAAACCCCGCCGAACAGAAGATCAAGAAAACCTCCGACCGGCTGCACCTCGACATGGAGCGCACGGTGGACATACTGGCGACGGTGGCCGGACGTGCGGAACGACCGTTCGTGGTGGGCTTCGCCGCCGAGACCGAGTCGGTGGAGCAGAACGCGCGGACCAAGCTGCTGAGGAAAAACCTCGATATGATCGCGGCCAACGAGGTCAGCCACACCAAGGGTTTCGATTGCGAGGACAACCACCTGGTGTTGTTGTGGCGCAATGCGCGCCAGGACCTCGGCAGCGGGCCGAAGCTCGCGCTGGCGCGTGAGCTGGTGCGTCTGATCGCAGAGACCTACACCGCGTCCGTCGCGGCGACCTCTCAACCCGACACGGTCCGCGCTTGAGCAACGTGCCAGCCGCGGCGCGACCGCTCAAGGTCAGGATCCTCGACCGACGCCTCGGGAGGGAGTTTCCGCTGCCGGCGTATGCGACAGCGGGCTCCGCCGGCATGGATCTGCGCGCCTGTCTCGATGGGCCGCTGATGCTTCAGCCGGGGCGTGCGGAGCTGGTCCCCACGGGTATGGCGATCCACGTGCAGGATCCGGGGCTTGCGGCCGTGATCCTGCCGCGCTCGGGCCTCGGCCACAAGCACGGCGTGGTGCTCGGGAACCTGGTGGGACTCATCGACTCGGACTACCAGGGTCAGCTCATGGTGTCGTGCTGGAACCGCGCACACGAACCGTTCGTCATCCAACCCGGCGAGCGCATCGCGCAGCTGGTGGTGGTGCCGGTGGTGCAGGTGGCGCTCGAGGTCGTCGAGTCTTTCGAGGAAAGCACTCGAGGCAGCGGCGGCTTCGGCCACTCCGGCAGACGTTGAGGCCGGCCGCTCAGGCGGCGAGCATCCACAGCCCGAATTCGCTCCGGCCGAGCAGGGCACGGAAATTATCCGGCATCCCCTCATGCAGCATGGTTTTCAACAGTCCATGCACGCCCAGCGAACCTAATTCCTGCCACATCCGCTGCGTGAGCGGACCGCCTGCGGCCGCCTGCATGATCAGCGCGACCAGGTACAGCACGATCACGTAGTTGTGCGCGGTCGTGAGATCGAGCGGGTATGAATACACTTTGCAGAAGACCGTATTGCGCAGAATACGCGCCATCAGCGGCGTTTCGCCCGCCTCGAGCGTGGACAGACCGGCGGGGATCTCCCGTGGCAGCTCGCGCAGCACCGCCCGATTCCAGCCGATGAGTCGTGCCAGCATGCCGTGGATGGCGGTGCGCAGCTCGGGCTTCACGGCGGGCAGCGCTTCGGTGCGCCACGCCGGCACGTCGATGGGGCTGCCGTCGGCCAGCGCTCCAAGCAGGCGGGCACCGACGTACAGTCGCCGGCGCAGAGCGACTTCCTCGGCAGCCAGACAATCACACAGGCCCTTCTCGATGTCGCGGAACGATTCCCAGGCAATGGCAACCCCGGGTGCGAGGCGATAGGTGTCGGTCGAGCGTGGCGCGGCATGAACCAGCCGCTCACGCAGATCCTCCGCGCGCTCCTGCGGGCGGATGCCGAGGCCGAGCCGCGCGCTGCCGCAAATCGGACTGAGACCTGCCGCGATGCCTTCCGGCGTGCGTGCGAACGAGAATGGAAACAGGCAACAGGCGCCGAACGGTTGCCGACCGAGGGCCTTGTGGATCAGACATCGGTTGCCAGGACCGAGGAACCTGCAGTCCTCCTCGGGTGACTTGAGCAGCAGCTTGCCGTCGCTGCGCACCGGCAGCTTTCGGTCGGAGAGCCGCGGCGCCACCTGCCACGGCAGAGCATCGAGCAGCATCTGTGCCTCGGGCGGCAGCGTGATTTCGTAGTCGTGCCGGCAGCACGCCGCGCTCATGTGACAGCTGAATCGGGCGTCCGGCAACGTCGAGATCGGCAGCGGTGGGCGCCAATAGCGCCGGAAATAACCTGCATCGAACAGGGCGCGCGCCGTGGCCGGCTCCGTCCGGCGCATCCACGGGTAGTCGGCGAGTGACTGCAGCAGACCCTCGCGGAAGCTCCAGGGCAGCATGCGCTCCGAAGGACTGCACCATACGACCCGCGGTCCGTCTTCGGTGGCGCGCACGCCCAAGGCGGCGAACAGCAGGCGCTGGTCGCGGTGTTCCGTGACCTCGAACCACGCAAGCGTCTCGGCTGGATTTCCGCCGTGCGTCAGTTGCCGCAGCGAAGCTTCTCCGAAAAGAGGGAGTCGGCCCTCGCCGCGCAGGCTGATGTCCCGATGAGCTGCCGCGAAGGGTCCGATGCCGGTTGCGCCCGCCGGACCGATGCCCTCACCCTGGCGCACGGCCGCGTCAGCGGCATGCAGCCGATAGAGCGATTCGCCCCCGTCGGGATCACACAGCGCGCGCAGGAAATCCACGCACAACGAGCTGATCTGCGACGTCTCGAGGCCCGGTTCGCCGGCCTGTGTGGTGTCGGCATCGCTCATCGGAGCGCCGCCCCGTGCCGCGGCGCGCCGGGCCACACCGCCGGCTGCGCTGCCGGCCTCGTGATCATGGTCGCCGCAGCTGCCGCAGCCAGAATCGTTCCATGGCCGTGAACAGGTGCGTGCGTGCCGCGGGCCCTGAGATGCCGTGCGTTTTGTCGGGGTAGACCAGCAGCTGATAGGAACGGTTGGCCTCGATCAGCGCCTGGATGAACTGCAGGGTGTTCTGCCAGTGGACGTTATCATCGCCGGTGCCGGCCACGAGCAGCAGCGGATCGTCGAGTTGCCCGGCGGCGGCGACGTCGGAGCTCTCAGCGTATCCGGCCGGGTTCTCGCCGGGCGTCCCCATGTA
>JAJYTX010000396.1 GCA_021792815.1 Pseudomonadota bacterium | reverse complement strand
CTCGCCGAGATCACCCCCGCCGGCGTCGCTCGCGGCCTTGAAACGGCGCAGATACTCGCGTGGGTGTACACGCAGCAGGTCTTCGTCCGTGGCTGCCGGTGCGCTGCGAACGACGAGGCGGTCGCTGAGACCGGAGACGTCCATCAGCGACTTGATGCGACGCTTGCTGTCCGGGGACTCGGCGTGTCCGGAGCCGGAGGGCGGCTGAACCCAACCGCCGACCGTCATGGTCAGCGCATGCATGCCGCCGCTGTGCCACAGGCAGCGCTCGTCGAAAAAAAACCCGGTCCTTTTCTGCGCGATGTCCGGCATGACGTCTCCCGACCGATCTCAAGGGTTATAAATGGCGGAAATACCGATTGTCAACGGTTCGGGCGGCGCGGTCGACCACCGCGGACCACAGAGCCGCGCGCAGTTCACTGACGGTGCAGGCATGGCGTCTCGCCGGGTGTGGACCCGGCACTTCACGACGCATCCGTCTGCCAGCCGCCGGACCGAATCCGAGAGTGAGCCTGTCGTCGGACTGAATCGGCGACGGTCAATGGCCAAAGCGAACACTGGAAGAGTCCTGAGTGGAAAGCGGACGTTGCCCCGGTTGTCGACCCGCTCCTTCGGCCGATACGCGCGGAGCGAGGTCGGACACAGGTGATTGGCCGCGTCGGTCTCGAACTTCGCGCTGCGCCGGCTGGCGCAGTGAGGCTCGGACGCCACAGCGCGGCGCGAAACGACGCTCGCCGGACCGTCAATGTGTCGAGGAACATTGCAATACAAGTCGACTGACTTGTTGCGGAAGATAGCGGAATGGGGTGAGGATTGTCAACGACGGTCGGTCGCCGGGTGGACGGGCGGCTCGACGGTCCAGCGGCTCTCATGGCACGCCTGGTCATGGTGGTGTGATGTGGGTGACTGGCGCGTAATGCTGGGTCGCGGTCGATGTGTGTCCCGATGAGTCTGCTGTTGGCAGCCTGTGGAAGGGGTCGTCGTGATCATCCGTATGCCAAATCCAACCGTGCCGGTCTGCAGGGACGGCGCAAACATCCGCTCCGGCGTGCTGTCGCTCGTGCTGGCAGGTCTGGCGAACCGCCGGCTGTCCGTGGCGCCGTTACTCGACAGACATGCGCCGTCGGCATCTCTGCAAGACCCGTATGCGGAGTTCGATCTTCGCCGGTACGTCGCCCTGTTCGAGGACGCGGCGGACCTGGCGAGCGATCCGTTCCTCGGCCTGCGGCTCGGACGGGAGATCGACGTCGAGCAGTTCGGTCCGCTCGCCATCGTCATTCTTGCAGCCGACACGCTCGGCAACAGCGTGCGTGCGTGGGCACGCTATTCCCGCACCTGGCAGAGCGGCACCGTGACCGAGGTGGTCTCGAGGGAGGATGTGTGGGAGTGCACCTATCGGATCTCCGATGAGACGATTCGGCCGCGCCGCCAGGACAGCGAATTCACGCTGGCGCTGGTCAGCCGGCTGTTCCACGAGGCCATAGGTTGCCAATGGGCGCCGCTCGGCGTGCAGTTCGAGCATGCGGCCCCTGGCGGCCTCGAGACGTCCATGGTTCGGCGGCTGTATCAACGCATATTCCGCTGCCCGGTCACGTTCGGTGCCGGCAGCAACCGGATCCTCATCGACCGCAGCGATCTCGGCAGGCCGACCCTGGGGGTGTATCGGGCGCTGGGTCCGCATGCCGTGCACCTTCTGCGGACGCTGGAGGGCCCGGAGCGCTTGCCCCAGAGCGTGGACGAACGCGTCACGTGGGTGATCCGTCGACGGCTGGGCCACCGGCCCGTCACGGCGTCCGCGGTCGCTTCGGACCTCGGTCTGTCCACGCGGACGCTGCAGCGGCGCCTGGAGGCAGAAGGGACGTCGATACGGGCCCTGGTCCGGGCTTGCCGCCGACACCGAGCGGAAGCCCTGCTGGCCGATCCGGCGCGTTCGGTCACGACAGTGGCGCACAGCCTCGGCTATGCCGACACCGCGGCGCTCAGCCGGGCGTTCAAGACGTGGACGGGTCTTGCGCCGCGTATCTATCGGCGCAGGCGGGCATCGCGCTCGTGATGCTCTGACGGAATGGCGCTGGGGCACATGGCACGTTGAACTAAAACTTTGGCACATTCTGCAAAATAAGCATCGTTCCGTTTGTCATGCTGATGCAGTGATTTCCGGTTCCTCGACTGCGCGAGGCGAGCAAGATGACAGCACAAAGTCCGTGGATCGAGGTCGGCGCCCTGGCCCAGGCGTTCCAGCGGGACAGCCATGCATTGCCGGTCACGGACGGTCTTGCCGGCCGCGAACTGCACTTGAATCTTGGCGATCGTGCTCCGGTGAACTATCAATTCCTTTCCGGCGGTCGCGTGCGCTATGGCGGGGCGGCGCCGTGCGCCGAGGACGCAGCGCGCATTACCTCCATCCGGCCGGATATTTTTCTCGTGGATCATCCGGCCGAACCCGCCGCGCACTCGATCTCGCTGGTTCTGGACCTGCGGAGCGGGCGAGCTCTGTGTGTGACCGGATGGTTGCCCAGTCGCTCCGAGGCGTTGCGTCCCATGCGCGAGCGGTTCGAAGCCGGCGGGCCGCTCACGGCGGTCCGCGCCACGGTGCACACCGGCACGATCGGTGCCGGAACCGGCGCCGCGCCGTTCGCCCGCTCCGACGAGCTGATCGGCCTGCACAACCGCTATGTCTACAGTCCGCATGAGAGTTACGACCACATCTATCTGAATCGCGACAGTTATCTTTGGCACTGCATCCGCGGTGCGGAACGGGGCCTGGCCGACGTCGATCAATGCCAGACCTACCGGATCACGGACGGGCTGTATCTGTTTCTCTGGTGCGAGAAGATCGTTCCCACTCTGGGACTCGTGCTGATCGATGTCGAGCAGCGCCGGACGGACGGTAAGATCATGGGCTATCGCGACCAGCGGTTCGCCGAGGTGGTCAGTTTCCCGATGGGCGCGACGATCACGCCGATGGGCCGGCTGCACGGCCTGCCGCCTGCCGATACCTGACTCGAGTTCCGAACCGGCCAGGCCTGATCGGCTGCGCGAAGGCGCTGCGCGGCGTCGCATGACCCGGTTCGCCGCGAGGGCGAGCCTCATCGCCTCTCACGGCAGTCATCCTCCGCGGCCGCTGGCGCAGCGGCCCCGCCGTCAGCGCAAGCGCGACCGGCCCCGAAGGGGTTCCGGCAACGGATCGGTGCGGCATTCACCACCCTCGTCGGCTACCATATAGCAGGAATCGATTACCGGGACAGCTTTTTCTGTTTCCGGCCAGTGCGCGGATCGCCTTAAATGCGTGCCGTGCCTTGATGCTCGGGACAGGGCGGGCCGAGCAACGAGCCGTGCCCGCAAGCCTCCCGCCCGGCAGGTGCTTCAACAGGCGGATGACCGATATGAACGAAACGCGCGGGATGAAGCTGCTCGCGGGCAATTCCAATCGAGGGCTGGCCGACAAGATCGCCCAGTATCTCGGGTTGCCCTTGATCAAGGCGCAGGTGCGGCGCTTCGCCGACATGGAGGTGTCTGTCGAGATCCAGGAGAATGTCCGAGGCGAGGACATCTTCGTGATCCAGTCGACCTCCTTTCCGGCGAACGACAATGTGATGGAACTGCTGCTGATGATCGATGCCCTGAAGC
>JAJYTX010000395.1 GCA_021792815.1 Pseudomonadota bacterium | reverse complement strand
GATCAACGTGCCCTTGCAGACCGGGCAGGCGAGTATTTCGAGCAGGCGGGCGTCCACGCTAACCCCGTGAGTCTGTCGGTGAATCGATCTTGCGCATCACGAGCTCCATCAGCCGTTGCGAATCGGCGTCGCTGAAGCGAGCCTCGACCGGCACGCACCACAGCCGCGGATCGGCGAGCTCGGCACATTTTACGGCATCCTTTTCGGTCATGAGCACCGCTCTATCGTCGCCGAAATCCAGCTCGGCCGCGCCGAGCGGCCGGTGGTCGGGAAACGGATGCCGGATCGGATCGAGCCCGCGCGCGGCCAGCTCGCGGAAAAACCGCTCCGGATGCCCGATGGCGGCGACCGCGTGCACCGGCCCCCGGAAGGACTCGAGCGGACGCGTCTCGCCCGAGACGAGCCGCCGCGCCTCCCCGGGGACCAGGCTCATGTGCAGCACCACCCCGGGCAGCATCCCGCCTGCGCCGAGCGAGGCGTGCTCGGGCGCGCCGTTGATCACGATCGCATCGACCGTCGCGAGCCTCCCCGGAGGTTCGCGCAAGGGCCCGGCGGGCAGCAGCCGGCCGTTGCCAAATCCACGGGCGCCGTCCATGACGGCGATCTCGCAGGCGCGCGCCAGGGACAGATGCTGCAGGCCATCGTCGGCCACGATGAGCCCGGCGCCGCGCTCCACCAGGGCCGTGGCCGCGGCCGCCCGGTCGCGCGCCACCGCGGTCGCGCAGCCGGTGCGCCGATACAGCAGCAGCGGCTCGTCGCCGACCTCGCGCCAGCTCGAGTCCGCCCCGAGCAGCCTCAGCCGCCCCGAGTCCCGCCCGTAGCCTCGCGACACCAGTCCCACCGCGATACCCCGCTGCGCCAGCCGCGTGGCGAGCCAGATGGTGAGCGGGGTCTTGCCGGTACCGCCGGCGGTCAGGTTGCCGACCACCACCACCGGCACGGCCACACGGCGCACCGCCAGCCAGCCGCGCCGGTAGGCAGCGCGGCGCGCGGACACCACCGCGCCATACAGCCGCCCGAGAGGCCGCAACACCGGGGAGGCCGAAGTCCCGTACCAGCGCCGAGTCAGCCAGGCCTCGAGCATCGGTCAGTCGCTGAACTGCAGTCGGTACAGCTGCGCATACAGGCCGTCGCGCTCGAGCAGCTGCGCATGCGTACCGCTTTCGACCACCGCGCCGCCATCGAGCACGACGATGCGATCGGCCTGCTCGACGGTCGAGAGCCGGTGGGCGATGACGAAGGTGGTGCGATTGCGCATCAGGTGAGCGAGCGCCGCCTGAATGTGCCGCTCGGCCTCGGTGTCGAGCGCCGAGGTCGCCTCATCGAGGATGAGGATCGGCGCATCCTTCAGCAGCGCCCGGGCGATCGCGATCCGCTGGCGCTGCCCGCCCGAGAGCAGCGTGCCGCGCTCGCCGATCAGCGTATCGAGTCCCTCCGGCAGGGCGGCGGCGAACTGCAGCACGTGGGCCGCTTCGGCGACGCGCAGCACGGCCGCTTGCGGCACGTCCCGCCCGAACGTGATGTTGTTGCGGATGGTGTCGTCAAACAGCGTGACATCCTGACTGACCACCGCGATCTGCTCGCGCAGGCAACGCAGGTCGTACTCGCGCAGATCGCAGCCGTCGATGAGGATCGAGCCCGACTGGACGTCATAGAAACGCGCCAGCAGTGCCACCAGCGTCGACTTGCCGCTGCCGGAGCGGCCGACGATGGCGACCGTGGAGCCAGCCGGCACCTGCAGCGAGACCGCGCGCAGCGCGGTGCGCTTGCCCTGCGCGTAGGAGAACTCGACGCCGCGGTACTCGACGTCACCGCGCACGCGCGCCACGCGCCGTTCGCCGCCTTGCGGCTCCGCGGGCTCATCGAGCAGCTCGAACAGGCTCTGCGCGGCGGCGATGCCCTGCTGGATCGGACCGGACTGGCTGACGAACTCGCGCAGCGGCTGGGCGATGCTCGCCAGCGCGGTGAAGAACCCGAACAGATCGCCGGTGCTCATCCGTCCGTCGACCGTGGCGCGGATGGCGAGCGCCAGCACGAACGCCCCGCCGATCGCCGTCACCATCTGCACCGTCGGGTTCGACAGGCCGTTGGTGAGCACGAGCCGCATGTTCGAGCGCCGGTTGTGCTCGTTGACGATCTCGAACTGCGCCTCGAGGTGCGCCTGCGCGCCGTACACCTTCACCAGCCGCGGCGACTCGAAGCTTTCCTTGGCGAGCCGGGTCACATCCTCCATGGAGCTCTGGATGCGCCGCCCGTAGCGCCGGAAATGGCGGTTGAGGACCGACACCAGCCAGCCGGCGAGCGGTCCCATGACGAGCGCGATCAGCGCCAGGCGCGCATCGAGCCACAGCAGCAGCGCGATCTGCGCGCCGATGGTCAGGCCGGCGCGCACCAGAATCACGATCGAGTTGGTGCAAGCCTGGCCGATCTGCTCGCTGTTGTAGGTGAGGCGCGAGAGCAGCGCCCCGACCGCATGGCGGTCGAAGAACGCCACCGGCAGATCGAGCACGCGGCCGAAAACCTGCGAGCGGAACCGCTTGACGACCCGCCGGCCGACATAACCCATGAAATAGGTCTGGGTGAAATTGCCGATTCCCCGGCCGAGAAACAGCCCGACCATCGCCAGCGGAATCCACACGATCATGCGCGGATCGGGGTGCCTCAGCACATCGCCGAGCACCTTGGCGAGCAGGGTGAAACTCGCCGTGCTCGCCGAGTACAGCGCCCCGCCGAGGATGCCGAGGGCGAACGCGGCCTTGTGCGGACTCAGATACCCGAGCAGGCGCCGGTAGATCGCGCCGGCGCTCTCCCCCGCAGCGGGCTCGCCGGCCGCGGCGCGCCTCAAGAAGCGCCCTCCCGGCGCGTCTTGACCGTGGCGATGTCGAGCTTCACGAAGCCGAGCTGTCCGAGCACGTCCATCGCCGTGACCACCGACTGCTGGGTCGCACGCGCGTCGGCGCGGATGGTGACGATCATGTTGCGGTCGGTGCCGGCCTGGCCGATCAACGCCGCGCGCAGCGTGCCCGGACGGGAGTTGATCAGCTCGCGCCCGTTCACCAGGTAATCGCCCGCCTGCGTCACCGTGACCACCAGCGGCTCGGGCTGCGCGCTCGCGCTCGGCACCGCGCTCGCGTGCGGCAGGCGCACCTGCAGGCGCCCCTCTTCGGAAAACTTGCTCGAGAGCATGAAGAACACCACGAGCAGCAGCACCACGTCGATGAGCGAGACGACGTTGATCTCCGGCTCCTCGTGACGCCTCGGATTGAGGTTCATGTGCGGATCAGGCGGGCGGGCGGCGCGGGCGCGTCCGCCGCGTCCGCCCGGGCGGCCCCGGCCCGCGGCACACGCGCGGCCATCTCGAGCGCATCGGCCATGCGCATCGCGTGCTTTTCCATCTCGACCACGAGCCGCTCGACCTTGCCGCGCAGATACCGATAGGCGATCAGCGAAGGAATCGCCACACACAGGCCGGCCGCGGTGGCCACCAGCGCTTCGGCGATGCCGCCGGACAACGCCTGGGGATTGCCCATGCCGCCGGCCTGGATGGCGTCGAACGCGCGGATGATGCCGGTGACGGTGCCGAGCAGCCCGAGCAGCGGCGAGATGCCGGCGATCGTGCCCAGCGTGTTGAGGAA
>JAJYTX010000394.1 GCA_021792815.1 Pseudomonadota bacterium | reverse complement strand
GAGAACAATGCGCTGGTGATCACCGCGCCGCCGAAGCTGATGCACACCATCCTCGGCATCATCGACAAGCTCGACATCCGCCGGCCGCAGGTGCTGGTGCAGGCCATCATCGCCGAGGTCGACGTCAGCAAGACCGATGACCTCGGCGTGAACTGGGCGGCCTACTCGCAGAGCAACAAGCTGCCGCTCGGGGGCTTCGTCGCGCCGGTCGGCAGCACCAGCATCGTCGACCTGGTCGCCGCGGCCAAGGCGGGCGCCAGCGCCCTCAGCAACACCCTGCTCGAAGGCACGACGCTCGGGGTCGGCACGATCGGCGCCGGCGGAGTATCGTTCGCGGCGATGCTGCGCGCGCTTCGCGGCGACACCAACACCACCATTCTCGACACCCCCTCGGCGACCACCATGGACAACCAGCAGGCGGTGCTCAAGGTGGTCCAGGAAGTGCCGTTCGTCACCGGCCAGTACACCAACGCCTCGACCGTGACCTCCGGCACCGTGACGCCATTTCAGACCGTACAGACCCAGGAGGTGGGCACCATCCTCAAGGTGACCCCGACCATCTCGGCGCACGGCGATGCGGTGATGATGAAGATCTCGGTCGAGAGCTCGAGTCTCGAGCCGTCGACGACCTCGTTCTCCATCACCGATCCGACCACCAACAAACGCAGCATCACCACCAATGTCCTGATCCAGAACGGCGGCATCGTCGTGCTCGGCGGCCTGATCCAGCACGAGCAGGACCGCACCCACAACGGCGTGCCCTACGTGGCCGACATCCCGGTCCTCGGCTGGCTGTTCAAGGCGCGCAACGACAACGCCACGCGCAACAACCTGATGATCTTCATCAAGCCGACCATCCTGCGCAACCAGAACGAGGCCGCCTATCAGACCGGGCGCAACTACGACTACATGCGCCGGCAGGAAAACAGCATCCCGCGGGGCAGCTTCCCGCCGCTGCTCTATGGCGAGCCGCGGCCGCAGCTGCCGCCCCTGCCGCCGCCGACCCGCGCGGGCGCGTCGCGCGCCGCCCCATTGAAGGCCGAGCCGCCCGTCCACGGGCCCAAAGCACAGCCGTGAGCGACCCGATCCCCCTCGAGCCGGACCGGCCGGAGCCCTTCGCACCACGGCTGCCCTTCGCCTTCGCCAAGCGGCACGGCGTGCTCGTGCGGACCTTCGCCGATGATGCCGCCGAGTGCGTGTACCGCGAGCACGCCTCGCCGGTCGCCCTCGCCGAAGCGCGCCGCTTCCTCGGCCGGCCGGTGCGGCTCGCACGGGTGTCCGAGGAGGAATTCGACCGCCTGCTGCGCCAGGTGTACGAGGCCGGCGCCACCGCCATGCAGGCGGTCGAGGGCCTGGACGAGACCGAGAACCTCGAGCTGCTCGCCCAGGAATTGCCCGAGCAGGCCGACCTGCTCGACAGCGACGATGACGCGCCCATCATCCGTCTGATCAACGCCGTGCTCACCCAGGCGGTCAAGGAGAACGCCTCGGACATCCACATCGAGCCGTTCGAGAACCGCCTGGCGGTGCGCTTTCGGGTCGATGGCGTGCTGCGCGAGGTGCTGCGCTCGAAGCGCACCGTGGCGCCGCTCGTGGTCTCGCGCGTCAAGGTGATGTCCCGGCTCGATATCGCCGAGAAGCGCCTGCCGCAGGACGGGCGCATCAGTCTGAAGATCGCCGGCCGCGCCGTCGATGTGCGCGTCTCGACCATCCCGGCCGGCTACGGCGAGCGCGTGGTGCTGCGTATCCTCGACAAGCAGGCCGGCCGGCTCGACCTGACCTCGCTCGGCATGGCCCCCGAGACCCAGTCCCAGGTCGATGCGCTGATCCACAAGCCCCACGGCATTCTGCTCGTCACCGGCCCGACCGGCTCGGGCAAGACCACGACGCTCTATGCGGCGCTCGAGCGTCTCAACGACAACACGCGCAACATCATGACCGTCGAGGATCCGATCGAGTACTACATCGACGGCATCGGCCAGACGCAGGTCAACACCAAGGTGGAGATGACCTTCGCGCGGGGTCTGCGGGCGATTCTGCGCCAGGACCCGGACGTGGTCATGATCGGGGAGATCCGCGATCTCGAGACCGCGCAGATCGCGGTGCAGGCGAGCCTCACCGGCCACCTGGTGCTCTCGACCCTGCACACCAACACCGCGGCCGGCGCGGTCACGCGCCTGCGCGACATGGGCATCGAGCCGTTCCTGCTCTCCTCGAGCCTGATCGGGGTGCTGGCGCAGCGCCTGGTGCGGGTGCTCAATCCCGAGACCAAGCAGTCGTTGCGCGCCGGGGACTATGAGCGGCGGCTGCTCAACGTGCCGGCCGAGGCGCCCGCGCCGATCCTGTACCGTCCGGGCGAGGACAGCATGGGCGGCTACCGCGGCCGCTCGGGCATCTACGAGCTCATCATCGTCGACGATGCGCTGCGCACCATGATCCACGACGGGGCGAGCGAACAGGAGATCGAGCGTCACGCGCGGCTCACGACGCCCTCGATCCGCGACCACGGGCGCGCCAGGATCCTGCGCGGTGAGACCAGCATCGAGGAAGTGCTGCGGGTGACGCGGGAAGACTAGGCCATGGGCGCGTTCGAGTATACGGCCCTCGATGCGAGCGGCCGGGAACTGAAAGGCATCCTCGAAGGCGACACGCCGCGACACGTGCGCCAGCAGCTGCGCGACCGCTCGCTGCTGCCGGTCGCCGTGAGCGAGGTGGCGCAGCAGGAGGCGGGGCGCCAGCGATCGTTCGGCTTCGCGCGGCGGGTGTCGGCCGCCGACGTATGCCTGCTCACCCGCCAGCTCGCCACCCTGGTGCGCGCCGGCCTGCCGCTCGAGGAATCGCTGCTCGCCGTCTCGCAGCAGACCGAGAAGCCGCGCGTGCAGAGCATCCTGCTCGGGGTGCGCTCGAAGGTGATGGAAGGCCATACGCTCGCGGACGGACTCGCGGAGTTTCCGCGTGTGTTTCCGGAGATCTACCGCGCCACGGTCTCCGCCGGCGAGCAGTCCGGGCACCTCGATGCGGTGCTCGAGCGGCTCGCCGAGTACACCGAGAGCCGCGAGGAGATCCGCCAGAAGATCCTGGCGGCGCTGCTGTACCCCATCGTGCTCACCGTGATGTGTTTCATCATCGTTTCGGCGCTGCTGGTGTTCGTGGTCCCCAAGGTCGTCTCGGTGTTCGAGGCGAGCAAGGCGCAGCTGCCGCTCATCACCCGGATGCTGATCGGCACCAGCCACTTCCTGCGCAACAACGGCCTGTGGCTGGTGCTGGTGGCGGCCGCCGCCGTGTGGGTCTGGCGCCGCCGGCTGCGCGATCCCCAGGCCCGCCGCCGCTTCCACCGGCTGCTGCTGCACCTGCCGCTCGCCGGCAAGCTGGTGCGCGGTTTCAACACCGCGCGCTTCACGCGCACCTTCAGCATCCTCTCGGCCAGCGCGGTGCCGGTGCTCGATGCGCTGCGCATCTCCGGCGAAGTGGTCACCAGCCTGCCGATGCGCGATGCGGTGCTCGATGCAGCCGCCCGGGTGCGCGAGGGAGCCCCGATCGGCCGCTCGCTCGCGGCCAGCCGGCTGTTTCCGCCCATGACCGTTCACCTGATCTCGAGCGGCGAGTCGAGCGGGGAGCTCGAGTCCATGCTCGCCCA
>JAJYTX010000393.1 GCA_021792815.1 Pseudomonadota bacterium | reverse complement strand
CACAACCCCGCGCAGGCCTATGGCATGGCCCGCAAGGCGCTGTACCTCGCCAACGGCGATCCGGGCGCGCAGGCCTCCGCCTGGGGACTGATCGCCGCGGCGCTGCGCGCCCAAGGGCAGAATCAGGCGGCGGTGTCCGCCGAGCAGAAGGCGGCCGAGCTGTATCCGCACTGAGCGCCGCGTGCGCTCATCGATGCAGCCCGTGCAGCAGGGCTGCAAACGTCGCCGCTTCGGGCGCCAGGCTGTCCTCCGCTCCGGGGGAGCCGCCGGCGGCCTCCGATTCCGGGAACAGCCGGAAGCTTTCGCTCATGACGGCACGGTTGATCTCGGGCGCGATGGTCTCGATGAGCTGCGCCAGTCTGCCGAGCGGAGTCGCAAGGCGCACGGGACGGCGCACGATCGCCTCGCAGACGAGCTCGGCCGCCTGCTCCGGCCGCAGCAGCGGGAAGCGCCGGTACAGATGCGTCGGAGCCACCATGCCGGTGCGCACGAGCGGCAGGTTGATCACCGTGAAGCGCACGCCCCGCTCGCGGTACTCTGCGGCGGCGCAGCGCGTGAATGCCTCCAGAGCCGCCTTGGAGGCGTTATATGCCGCGAAACGGGCGGCGCTGCTCAGCACCCCGATGGAGGAGATGCTGATGACGTGTCCGCTGCCGCGCGCGGCCATCGATGGCAGCAGACTCAAGGTGAGGCGCACGGCCGCCAGATAATTGATCCGCATCAGCCGCTCGTAATCATGCAGACGGTCGTACGTATTCTCGACTGCCCGGCGGATCGAGCGTCCGGCGTTGTTGATGAGCACGTCGACGTGCTGATGCTCGGCGAGCAGCCGCGCGCTGAGCGCCGTACAGGCCTCGGCGTCGGTGAGGTCGCAGGCATAGGCGGCCGCCTCGGCGCCCTGGCTGCGGATGTCGGCAAGCGCGGTCTGAAGCTTCTGCGGATCGCGCGCCACGATCAGCACTCTCGCCCCTGCCGCCGCGAGACGCAGCGCGCTCGCCCGGCCGATCCCGGCCGATCCGCCGGTAATGAGCACCGTCCTGCCGCGCACCGTTTCGGCGAGACGCTCCGTCCCGGGTCGGTCCGGGTCGAGCCGGCGCTCCCAATGGTCCCAGAGCCGCCATGCATACTCCTCGAGCGGCGGGACGCGGATGCCGGCGCGCTCGAGCAGCTGGCTGGCCCGGCCCGGAGGAAACACCGTCGGGTAGTCGAGCAGGTCCAGAACCGGCGCGGGGATGCCGAGGTCATCGAGAAGCTGCAGCAGGATCCGGCGCAGCGGCTGCAGCGAGCCATGGGCCGCGCCGGCCGCGGATGCGAGCGCCGCGAACAGCGCCGGTTCCAGCCGCAGCCGCATGCCCGGCGCGTGGGCGGCCTCGGCAAACAGGTTGAGCACCGCTCCGATGCGCCGATCCACCGGATCGGTCAGGTGAAAGCAGCGCCGATCCTCGCCGCCGAGATGGGCCAGATGATCGAGCGCGGCGGCGACGAAGTCGACCGGCACGAGGTTGATGTGTCCGCCATCGAGCCCGGGCAGCGGCAGCCAACGGGGCAGGGCATCGCGTACCCGTTGGATCACCTTGAAGAAGTAATAGGGGCCATCGACCTTGTCCATGACGCCGTTACGCGAGTCTCCAACGACCATTCCCGGCCGGTAGATGCGCCACGCGCTGCGGCAGGTGCCGCGCACCAGAGCTTCCGCTTCATGCTTGGTGCGGAAGTACGGATGCTCCAGGTCCACGGCCTGTTCGAACATATCCTCCGTGAACGCTCCGGGGTATCGACCCGCGACCGCGATCGAGCTCATGTGGTGGAAGCAGCCGGCCTCGAGCTCCGCGGCGAGCGCGAGCGCGTTGCGCGTGCCGAGGACGTTGGCCTGCTCGAGCGGCGCGGTCCGCGCGCCGAGGTCATAGAGCGCCCCGAGATGCACGAAGTGCTCGATCCTGCCGCGCAGCCTGGCGCGCTCGGGCGCGCCGACCCCGAGCCGCTCGCTGCGGAGGTCTCCCTCGATCGGAACGAGTAGCTGCGCCGCCGCGCCGCACTGCGCGCGCAGCCGCTCGAAGCTCGCCGTGGAGGTGGATCGCACGAGCAGGTGGACCGGCTCGCCGCGGGCCGCGAGGCGCGCGATGAGCCGCCGACCGATGAACCCGGTTCCTCCGGTGATGAAATAGCTCATGACTCGAGCGCCAGGGGTCGTCCTGAGTCGACACGCTACGCCGGGAATACGCTGCGCTCGTATCGTGGCAAACCGAGGGGCAAAATGTCTGCGACCCGCGCCAAACTACTCCCATGGCGGCCGAACGCATGTCGAGCGTCGATCGGGCATGGCTGCTGATGGACCGTCCGGCCAACCCGATGATGATCGTGGGTCTGATCGTGCTCGGCGAACCGCTCGGACGTGAGCCGCTGCGGCAGCTCATCGGGCGCCGCTTCCTCGACTTCGAGCGTTTCCGCCGCGCACCGGTCGGCGATACACTGGGCGGACGCTGGGTCGAAACACCGGGTTTCAACCTCGACGATCACCTCCTGTTGGCGGCGTTGCCGGCACCGGGCGGTCAGCGGGAGCTCGAGGCGCTGGCGGGCGAGCTGGCGAGCACCCCGTTGCCGCCAGGGCGGCCGCTGTGGTCGTTCCACCTGATCGAGCGCTATGGAGGCGGCAGCGCCATCATCGTGCGCATCCACCACTGCTACGCCGACGGCGTCGCGCTGGTGCAGGTGCTGCTATCGCTTGCGGATCGACCAGTCTCTGACACGGCTGCCGCGCGCAGGCGCGACGACGATTCGCCTGCGCCGTCGCCGGGCGGCGCGTCCTGGGCACGCATCCTCAAGCCGGCGCGCGACTCGCTGCGCTGGGGTGCGGAGCTGCTCGATGCGGGCATGCAGTACGCGCTGCGCCCGGAACAGGCCAGCGGACTCGCCCGCCAGGCGGTCGGGATAGGCTCGGAGCTGCTGCGACTAGCCATGCTGTCCGACGATCCGCCCACCCGCCTCAAACGCGCTCTGTCCGGGATCCGGCGTATCGCCTGGGCGCAGGCGCTGTCGTTGGAGGAGGTGCACACCATCGGCCGATTGCTCGGCTGCACGGTCAACGATGTGCTGATCGCGACGCTCGCCGGCGCGCTGGGGCGTTACCTCGAGTCGGAAGGTGAGCCGGTCGAGGGACTGACGATTCGCGCCGCCATCCCGGTGAACCTCAAGCCGGTCACGGCGGCACATGTCGAGGACGTCCCGCTGGGTAATCGTTTCGGCCTGGTGTTCGCCGACCTTCCGATCGGTGTGCGTCACCCGCTCGAGCGCCTGTACGCCGTGCACGCCGCCACACGGACGTTGAAGAGCTCGTCGCAGCCACTGGCGACATTCGGCCTGCTGGCGCTGGTCGGAAGCCTGCCCGCCGCGGCGGAAGAGTACGCGCTCGGGCTGCTCAGCGCCAAGGTGAGCCTCGTTGCCTCGAATCTTCCCGGGCCCGTCGAGGCGTTGACGCTCGGCGGGTGCGCCGTCAGGCAGGTGCTTTTCTGGGTGCCGCAGTCCGGCAGTGTCGGTGCGGGTGTCAGCATGTTCACGTATTGCGGACGGGTTCACTACGGAGTGATGGCCGACCGGGAGTTGATCGCCGATCCCGGGCGGCTGGTGGCGCTGCTCGCCGCGGA
>JAJYTX010000392.1 GCA_021792815.1 Pseudomonadota bacterium | reverse complement strand
CGCGAAGGCGAGAAACTGCTCTTCGGGCATCGGCGGGGCGAAGAAATAGCCTTGCGCCATGTCGCAGCCGGCCGCCGACAGCAGCTCGGCCTGCGCCCGGGTCTCGACGCCTTCGGCGATCAGCTTGATGCCGAGGCGCCTGCCGATGGCGATGATCGCCTCGACGATGGCGCGGTCGCTCTCGTCCACCGAGATGTCACGGATGAAGGACCGGTCGATCTTGATGTAGTCGATGTCGAACTTCTTCAGGTACGACAGCGAAGAGTACCCCGTGCCGAAGTCATCGAGCGAGACCGTCATGCCGAAACCCTGCATCTGCTCGAGCTGCGCGAACACCTCGGCGCGGTCCTCGAGCAGCAGACCCTCGGTGATCTCGATGCTCAGCATCCGTCCCGAGATGCCCTCGCTGCTCAGATGTTTCAGCCAGCCCGACGCCCCATCACGACTGGTGAATTGCCGCGGCGAGCGGTTGACGGCGATGCGCAGCAGGTCGTCCGGCGGCGCCGAGGCGCGCCGGTTCCATTCCCGGGCGACGCGCGCGGCGTGCCGGAACACCCGCTCGCCGATGGCGTGGATCAGGCCGCTGTTCTCCGCGACCGGGATGAACACCGAGGGCAGCACCAGGCCGCGACTCGGGTGCAGCCAGCGCGCCAGGGCTTCGGCTTTCACGATCCGGCCCGTGGCGATGTCGACGATCGGCTGATAGTGCACGGTGAACTGGTCCTGCTCGAGCGCCTGGCGCAGGTCGTGAATCATCCGGGCATCGCCCAGGGTCTTGCAGTCGGCGATCGCGCTATAGAAGATCAACTGGTTGCGTCCGGCCGCCTTGGCGGAATACATGGCGTGATCGGCGTAGCGCAGCAGGATGTCCGGGTCGCGCTCGTCGTCCGGAAACAGGCTCGCGCCCATGGAGGCGGACAGCGTCAGGCACCGTCCCTGCACCACGATGGGCTCGTTGATCGCATCGAGGAGACGGTGCGCGGTTGCTTCGCACTCCGGCAGGCTCGGTACGTCGGCGAGCACTGCCACGAACTCGTCACCACCGATGCGCGCCACCACGTCGCTCGAGCGGACGCTGTCGGCCAGTCTGCGCGCCACGGTCTGCAGGACCTGGTCGCCGGTGGCGTGGCCATGGACGTCGTTGGCCGGCTTGAAGCCATCGAGGTCCAGGTACAGAACGGCGACCCGGTGCCCGCGGCGCTCGGCGCGCGCGATCGCCTTGATCAGGCGCTTTCTGAGCAGCAGACGATTCGGCAAACCGGTCAGGTCATCGTGATACGCCACGTGGCGCAGGTGGGCTTCGTGCTGTTTCAGGCGGCTGACATCGGCGAGCACGCCGACGAAGTACCGCACGGAGCCGTTGTGGCCGTCGACCGCCGCGATGTCGAGCTGCGCGGTGTAGCGCTCGCCGTTGCGGCGCTGATTGACGATCTCCCCGCTCCAGTGACCCTGCTGGCTGAGGCTCGACCACATGGCGCGGAAGAAGGAGTGATCATGGCGTCCGGAGGCGAGCAGACTCGGGGTGGCGCCGAGCGCCTCGCCGCGCTCGTAACCGGTGATGCGGCTGAAGGCGGGGTTGACCTCGAGGATGTGGCCCGAGGCATCGGTGATCATGATGCCTTCGCGTGTCGCGCTGAAGACGCTCGCCGTCATGCGCAGCCGATCCTCCATGGCGCGCTGGGCGCTGATGTCCTGCCCGACCGCCAGCACGCCGGTCAGCTGGCCGTCCTTCTCGAGCTCCGGAACGTAACGGATGCGGATCACGCAGCGCGTGTCGTCTGCCTGGGTCGACGTCAGTTCCCGTTCCGTCGCCTGGCCGGTGTCGGCCACCTGCCGGAGGGCGGCCAGGTGTCGGGTGCGATCGGCCTCATCGCAGGGCGCCACCCAGTTCTCGAGCGGAGATCGGCCGACGACCTGGCGGGCCTCGTGGCCGGTGAAGCGCTCGAACGCCGGGCTGACATAGCTGCGGCGCAGGTCTTTCTCGTAGCGCACGATGAGGTCGGGGAGGTTCTCCACCAGGCTGCGAAACTGATGTTCGCGGGCGGCGACGGCCCGGCGGGCCTCCTCGAGCGCCGCCTCGGCACGTTTGCGCTCCGTGATGTCGCGCCCGACAGTGATGACGCGAGGCGGCTGGCTGCCCGGCACCACCGAGACGGATACCTCGAATTCGCGCCGCTCGCCGCTGCGGGTCAGCAACGCGAGCTCGTAGGTGTCCGGAACGGGCTCGCCCGCCAGCCGCCGGCGATGGTAGTCGAGGATGCGCGCGCGGTCGTCGGGGTGCAGGATCGACTCGAGCGGCGGGTGGGCCGCGATCATGGCGTCGGTGAAGCCGAATTCGTGCGCGAGCGCGCGATTGCCGACGTGGACGATGCGTCCGTCGGTGATGACCATCTGCTGGATCCCGATGTCGGTGAGGGCATTCAGCAGCGTTTCCTGGAAGGCGATGCGCTCGCGCAGCTGCGCGAGCGTCGGTTCGTCCCGGCCGGTCGCCGCGCTGTCCGAGGCGGCGGACCGATCCTCCCACACTGCGCAGTCGCTGTCGAAGTCGCCGCGGCCGTCGCTCACCCATCAACCCCCCGCGCTGCGCACCCGCAGCCCGGCGTCACCGGGTCACGGGGCAGCCCTTTGCGTCTCTGCCGGAGAGCGTTAGCGGTAGCGGGCCGGCCGACTTGAAGCGGGGCCTGAAAACTGAGACGCGCATCCGGTTGGGCGGCACAGCCGCGCCGGGGGCCGGCCGCGAGTCTCAGCGGTGCGCCTCCGAGGGGGCGCCGCCGTCCTGGGGCATGTCGTGCGTATGGGGCTGCAGCGCGTCCTTGTAGGCCTCGGCAACGGCCTCCACGAAGCTGCGAGGGAGCTGACCCGCGGGCCCGAGGAGACTGCGATAAAAGGCGCTGAACAGCTCCCAGTACCGGGGTCCGCCCGGGTCCCGGGCGGCACGCTCGAAGCGCGCTTCGAGCTGCGCCGGGTCGAGCTGGCCGAGGAACTGCAGAAAGGCCGTCCGCTGGGCCTGGGCGAGGGCCTGCTCGTGAGCCTTGAGCGCATCGTGCCGCTCGCGCAGCCACCGCACCGCATCCAGGCTGTGCTCCTCGTGCTGGCGGATCAGGCTGAGCAGCAGTTCCTCGACCGTCGACTGTCCGGGCGAGGGACCGGCTTCCGGCGGCGGCAGCGGCACCGCCACGCCGAGATGCGCCCGGATCTGTTCCTGGGTGCGCTCCACGTCCTTCAGGCCCACCAACGCCTCGCGCAGCAGCCGCCCCGCGAGGTGCAGCAGCGCCGAGGTCTGTCCGGGCAGCTGGGCGGGCTTGAGCCCGGCGCCGCGCAGGAAAGCCTGCACCCCCGGAGGATCGGGCGTGGCGTCCGCGCCTCCGGCATTCGCTTCCCGGCCTGCCGCGCGAGCCAGGCGGGCCATCCGCCGTGCCACCGTGTCGTCGGTCGGCTCGGACCGGGACTTGGCCGCGGGCGTGCGCACGTCGGGCGCTGCCGCGCCCGGGGTGTCCACCGCCAGCAGATCGTCCAGGTCGAGCACGGCTCCGATGTCGGTCTGCGCCGCTCCGAGCGGCTGGACCGCCATGATGCGCGAGGGCACCAGGGCGGAATCGCCGGCGGAAGCGCCCTCGAGCGACACGATGATGCGGTATTCCCCGAGACGCA
>JAJYTX010000391.1 GCA_021792815.1 Pseudomonadota bacterium | reverse complement strand
GCGAGCGTCTCGGCCAGAAGCTGCGGCTTGCGCATGTCGAGATCGGGCCACGTTCGATCCTGCTGCCTTCGCAGGAGCAGCTTTCGGAATACGAGGTCGAGCATCTGGCCGATCGCGAGCGGGCGGAGACCGAGAAGCTGCGCGACATCGTGACCGAATGGACGCGGGTGAGCGGCAGCTCCGCCGAATTCGATCTCTACAAGGGCGATGAATGGCGGGTGATGCGGCACTACCGCAAAACGGCCAGCATGGTGGTGCTCGCCGCGCCCCATAGCCAGCCCATCGGACATCGCGAGGCGCTGCGAGCGGCGCTGGTGCGGACCCGCCATCCGGTGGTGATGGTGCCGCCCGCCTGGGAGGGCGGCTTCGGTCAGCGGCTGATGGTGGGTTGGTGGGATGTCCCGCCGCTGCGTCGCGCCCTCGTCGCGTTTCAGCCGTTCCTCGCCGCAGCCGGGCAGGTCGAGGCGGTCACGGTCGGTCAGGACGAGAGTGTTCTCGAGGGGGCGCGCGCCGCCATTGCACCGATCGCCGCCGGGGCGAGCTACCGGAGGATTGCCCCCGAGGGGCGGCGGACGGCGGACGTGCTGCTCGAGGCGGCCGCCGCTTACGGGGCGGATGGGCTCGTCATGGGCGCTTTCCGGCGCGGGGAGATCCTGAACTGGCTGGTGCGGGGCACATCGACCCGGCTGATCCAGTCGAGTTCATTGCCGCTGCTGATGCACCCCTGAAGCGCCGTGTCAGACCGGCGGCCGGCCTGCCCGGCCCGCCGCTACAGCCAGCCCAGGCCGCGGGCCAGCATGCTGATCGCCACCAGCACGATCATCGGCACGAATACCTTTTTCAGGTGCACGTTCGACATCCGGTTCAGAGTCTTCGCTCCGAGCATGGAGCCCCCCAGCACGCCGAGCGCCACCGGAGCGGCAATCATCGGGTCGATATCGCCCCGTTGAAAGAAGATCCCGGCGGAAGCCGCCGCCGTCACCCCGATCATGAAGTTGCTGGTGGTGGTCGAGACCTTCATCGGCAGGCGCATCGCGGTGTCCATCGCCAGCACCTTGAAGGTGCCGCTGCCGATGCCGAGCAGGCCGGAAATCAGCCCCGCCACGTACATCATGCCGAAGCCGATGCGCACATGCGCCACGTGGTAGGGGATGTCCTGGTGCGTGCGGCGGTCCGAGTAGGTGCCGGGCAGTTTCAGCCACGTGGCCCATTTGTGGTTCTGTACGCCCCGCGGCAATTCTTCGCCGAGCCGCAGCACGAGCGGTGTTGCCGAGACCAGCAAAATGACGCCGAATACGATGAACAGCAACGTATCGTCGAGCATCGATGACACCAGGGCGCCGCAGATCGCTCCGGCCGTCGTGGCGATTTCCAGAAACATGCCGACCCTGAGATTGGTCATGCGATCGCGCACATAGGCCGCCGCGGCGCCGGAGGAAGTGGCGATCACCGACACGATGGAGGCGCCGATCGCGATGGCGAAGGGTACGTGGAAGATGAGCGTCAGGATCGGCACGATGAACACGCCGCCACCGAGCCCGGCGAGCGCGCCGACGAATCCCGCGAACACGCTGCTCAGCGCGATGAAGATCCAGGCGCCGAAGGTGTTGTTCGGCATGCTGGTCAGGCCCGGCCGCCCGAGATAGGCCCCGATGCCGAAGATGCTGAACAGCAGGATCGCCAGGACGATCGTGGTGATGATGACGTAGGTGCGGTCTTTTTCGATTGCAAACGCGACGATCGACACCGCGACCCGCAGCACCGGCGTGGCGAGCAGAATCAGAAGACCGGCGGTGACGATCGCCATCGGCTCGGCGGCCTTGAGCCCCGAGCCCACCTCCGCCAACGTATCCGGGAAGGTCGCGTGGGGAAGCCGGCCGAGCAGGCGCAGCGCGTAGTAATAGCCCACGCCGGCGAGGATCACCGCGACGCTGAGCAGTACGCCGCCCCGCAACACACCGCTGATGACGAGTTCGGTCTGACGGATGAGGCCATCGTCGGACCCGGGACGGGTCGTGTTGTCGTTGAGGGTAATGTTGGGCATCCCGATGCCGGCGTGTGTCTGAGTTTTGTGTTCGAGACCTGAAAGAAACGGGGAATACCCTGCGCGGCAGCCTGTTGTGACGGAGGCGGCCGGTCGGGCGGCGACAGTGTACTGCCGCACTGTGCCCCGGGGTCGTAAAAATTAAAAAACCGCTGCCGCCACTGTCTGTCCTGACGGACGCGATCGATCCGGCAGGTGCGGTTCGTCCGACGTTGGCCCGGGCGGGGTGGCCGGCGAAAATGCGGGCAATTCTCGACTCCGTGATGGGTGTCGCGCGGGCGCCGGCCTCCCCGGGGGTCATCGACCAGCTGCCTCGCGGCAGGTTCTCATCCCCGTCCCCGCCCAAACGACGAGGCCCACCTCGCGGTGGGCCTCTGCCGTTTTGGCTGGGGGACTAGGATTGCTCGTCCCATCGTGGGACTCGCCCCTGCGGGGCCGGCCTTTGGCCGTCCAAATTTGCTCCCGGCAAATTTGTCGAACCTTGGTCCCCCAGGTTCTCATCCCCGTCCCCGCCAAACGACGAGGCCCACCTCGCGGTGGGCCTCTGCCGTTTTGGCTGGGGGACTAGGATTCGAACCTAGGTAAACGGAGTCAGAGTCCGTTGTCCTACCACTAGACGATCCCCCAAAAGACCGGCGGCAAACGTGTCCGGTGGACCACCGGGGCGAGTATTCAAACCCACCCCGGCGCCGGCTTCAAGATCCCGTCAGCGCTTGGAGTACTGGGTGCCGCGGCGGGCTTTGCGCCGCCCGACTTTCTTTCTTTCGACCTCACGCGCATCCCGGGTGACGAAACCCGCATCCCGCAGCGGCTTGCGCAGGGTTTCGTCGTACTCGATCAGGGCGCGGGTGATGCCGTGGCGGATCGCGCCGGCCTGGCCGGTGATGCCGCCGCCCTGCACCGTGACGCGGATGTCGAAGCGCGCGCCGATGTGCAGCGCTTCGAGCGGCTGGCGCACGATCATCCGGCCGGTTTCACGGCCGAAGAACTCGTCGAGCGGGCGGTCGTTGACCGTGATCTGGCCGCTGCCGGCCCGAAGGTGCACGCGCGCCGTGGCGGTCTTGCGCCGACCGGTGCCGTAATTCAGTTGTTGGACTGCCATCTGGGATTCCTCAGATCTCGGGCTCAGAGCTCGATCGGTCGCGGCTGCTGCGCCTGGTGCGGATGCTCGCCGCCGGCGAACACGTGCAGCTTTCTGAACATGCGTCGCCCCAGCGGGTTCTTCGGCAGCATCCCCTTCACGGCGAACTCGATCGCGCGTTCCGGGTGCTCGTCGAGCAGCTTCTGCAGCGCGATCGACTTGATGCCGCCGATGTGGCCGGTGTGGTGGTAGTAAATCTTGTCGCTCAGCTTGCGGCCGGTCACCCGCACTTTGCCGGCATTGAGGACCACGATATGGTCGCCCATGTCGACATGGGGGCTGTAATCGGCCTTGTGCTTGCCTTTCAGGCGATGGGCGATCTGCGTAGCGAGACGCCCGAGCGTCTTGCCGGTCGCGTCGACCACGAGCCAATCGCCCCGGACGCTGCCGGATTTGGCGAAAACCGTCTTCATATAAAGCCTCGAGCCCGAGGGCTGCAATCCGAATGGGACCCTATCCGAAGGGCCGG
>JAJYTX010000390.1 GCA_021792815.1 Pseudomonadota bacterium | reverse complement strand
TCTCACGGCCGATCCGACGCTCTCGGACACGGTGCGCGCCCTCAATACGTTCTACATTCCCTCCGGCGGCGGGGGCGAGGTGCCGCTCGGGTCCATCGCGCGCATCACGGTGCGCAACGCGCCGCTGATGCTCGATCACCTCGGGCAGTTCCCGGCGGCGATGTTCTCCTTCGATACCGCGCCGGGCGCCTCGCTCGGGGCGGCGGTGAGCGCCATCCGGGGCATCGAGCGGCAGATCGACCTGCCGGCGAGCCTCAGCACCACATTCGAGGGCGAGGCGCTCGCCTTCGAGTCCTCGCTCACGAGCGAGGTGCTGCTGCTGCTCGCGGCGATCGCCACGGTGTACATCGTGCTCGGGGTGCTCTACGAGAGCTACATCCACCCGCTCACCATTCTCTCGACGCTGCCCTCGGCGGGCATCGGTGCGCTGCTCGCGCTGATGCTGGCCGGGGAGAGCCTCAACATCATCTCCATCATCGGCATCGTGCTGCTGATCGGCATCGTCAAGAAGAACGCCATCATGATGATCGACTTCGCCCTCAGCGCCGAGCGCCTGGAAGGCAAGCGGCCGCGCGAGGCGATCTACGAGGCGGCGCTGCTGCGCTTCCGGCCGATTCTGATGACCACGGTGGCGGCGCTGTTTGCCGCGCTGCCGCTGATCCTCGGCACCGGCACGGGCTCGGAGCTCAGGCGCCCGCTCGGCCTGTCGATCGCCGGCGGATTGCTGGTGAGCCAGCTGCTGACCCTGTTCACCACTCCGGTGGTGTACCTGTTCTTCGACCGGCTGGCGCGCCGGGCGAAGGCCTGGGCCGGGGTGCCGCTGCGTCCCTCCGGGCCGCTGCCGATCGAGCCGCCGGGATGAACCTCTCGCGCCCGTTCATCACCCGGCCGGTGGCGACCACGCTGCTGTCCTGCGGGCTCGCGCTCGCGGGCCTCATCGCGTACTTCCTCCTGCCGGTCTCGGCCATGCCGCAGGTGGACTTTCCGGCCATCGTGGTCATGACGCAGCTGCCCGGGGCGAGCCCGGAAACGGTCGCCACCAGCGTCACGACCCCGCTCGAGCGGCGGCTGAGCGCGATCGCCGGGGTCGAGCAGATGACCTCGCAGAGCACCGAGGGCCGCTCGCAGATCGTGCTGATCTTCAGCCTGAGCCGCAACATCCACGGGGCCGAGAGCGACGTGGAGGCGGCCATCCAGGCCGCCCGCCAGGACATGCCGGCCTCGCTGCGCAGCAACCCGCAGTACTTCGCCTTCAACCCCTCGGAAGCGCCGATCCTGATCCTGGCGCTCACCTCGCGCACGCTGCCCATCGGGCAGGTGTACAACGCCGCGTCGACCGTCATCGATCAGAAGCTGCTGCAGGTCCCGGGCGTGGGCGAGGTCGACCTCGGCGGCAGCTCGCTGCCGGCGATCCGCATCGATCTCGAGCCGCGGCAGCTGTTCCAATACGGCATCGGGCTCGAGGACGTGCGGGCGGCGATCGCGGCGAGCAACGCCAACAGCCCCAAGGGAGCGCTGTCCTTCGGCGCGCGGCGCTACCAGATCTACGTCAATGACACGGCCACCACCGTGTCGGCGTACCGCCAGCTCGTCATCGCCTACCGCAACGGCGCCGCGGTGCGCCTCGGCGATGTGGCCACGGTCACCAACGGGGTGGAGAACGTGCACACGCTCGGGCTCCTCGATGGCCACCGCGCGGTGGCGCTGATCATCCGCAAGCAGCCCGATGCCAACGTGATCGCCACGGTCGATCGCATCAAGGCGCTGCTGCCGCAGATCCGGGCGAGCATTCCGCGCGGCATCAACCTGGTGGTGACGCATGACCAGACGGCACCGATCCGCACGTCGCTGCACGACGTGGAGATCACGTTGCTGCTCGCGGTGCTGCTGGTCGTGACCGTCGTGCTGGTGATGCTGCGCAACCCGCGCGCCGCGCTGGTGCCGGCGGTGGCGGTGCCGCTGGCGCTCATCGGGACGCTGGCGGTGATCTATCTGCTCGGCTTCAGCCTGAACAACTTCTCGATGATGGCGCTCACCGTGGCCACGGGCTTCGTGGTCGACGATGCCATCGTGGTCATCGAGAACATCACGCGGCACATCGAGGCCGGCGAGCCGCGGCTGCGCGCCGCGCTCGAGGGCGCCCGCGAGGTGGGCTTCACGGTGCTCGCCATGAGCAGCTCGCTGATCGCGGTGTTCGTGCCCATCATCCTGATGGGCGGGCTGGTCGGGCGGGTGTTCCGCCAGTTCGCCGTGACGCTGGCGGTCAGCGTGGCGCTGTCGCTGCTGATCTCCCTCACGACGACGCCGATGCTGTGCGGGCGGCTGCTGCGGGCGCATCCGCGCCAGGGACCGCTGTTCCGCGCCGTGGAGCGGGGCTTCAACCACCTGCGGGACTTCTACGACCATACGCTCGGGATCGCGATCCGCCATCCGCGCGCGGTGATGCTGACGCTGCTCGGCGTGGTGGGACTCAACTTCTATCTGTTCGCCATCGTGCCGAAGACGTTCTTCCCGCAGCAGAGCTCGGGCAACCTCTCCGGGTTCATGGTCGCCGACCAGAGCAGCTCGTTCGCGGCGCTGCAGCGCAAGCTGCGCTACGTGGTCGACGTCATCAAGCGCGACCCGGCGGTCGAGCACGTGGTGGGATTCGCGGGCGGAGGGTTCTTCGGCGGCAGCAACACCGCGCACATGTTCATCAGCCTCAAGCCGCTGTCGCAGCGCAGGCTGTCGGACGCCCAGGTGATCGCGCGGCTGCGGCGCGAGCTCGCCGGGTTCTCCGGCGCGCGGCTGTACCTGCAGACCGCCCAGAGCATCCACTCCGGCGGGCGGCAGAGCTACGCCGAATACCAGTACACGCTGCTCTCGGACAGCCTGCAGAGCCTCGATACCTGGGCGCCGCGCATCGAGCAGGCGCTGAAGAAGGACCCGCAGCTGCGCGACGTGAACTCCGACCGCCAGCAGGGCGGACTCGACGTGAAGCTGCATATCGACCGCCAGCGCGCCGCGAGCCTGGGACTGAACCTCTCGCAGATCGACAACACGCTGTATGACGCCTTCGGACAGCGCCTGGTCTCGACGATCTACGAGGACATGAACCAGTACCACGTGGTGATGGAGGTCAATCCGCGCTTCTGGAGCAGCCCCTCGACGCTGCAGGACCTGTACGTGAGCACCTCGGGCGGGGCGCTCACCGGCACCGAGTCGAGCATGGCCGCGGCGAATGCGTTTCAGTTCCCCGGGGTGACCCGCGGCACCGCGGCGCAGAACTTCGCGCTCAACCAGATCGCCACCACCCGCGGCGCGGCCTCCACCGGCAGCGCTCTCAGCACCCAGCCCGAGACCATGATCCCGCTGGCGGATTTCGCGAGCGATGGGCCGGGGCTGACGCCGCTGTCGGTCAATCACCAGGGGCCGTTCGTCGCCACCACGTTCTCGTTCAACCTGCCGGTGGGCGAGCCGCTCGGGGTCGCGACCGCGGCCATCGCTCGCACCCTGGCGGCGCTGCACGTGCCGACCGCCGTGCATGGGGAGTTCGCCGGCAACGCCCAGGTGTTCCGCCAGACCGTCGCCGAGGAGCCGCTGCTCATCCTGGCGGCGCTCGCCGCGGTGTACATCGTGCTCGGGGTCCTCTACGAGAGCCTGTCGCAGCCGATCACCATCCTCTCGACGCTGC
>JAJYTX010000389.1 GCA_021792815.1 Pseudomonadota bacterium | reverse complement strand
AATCCGGGGCATTCATCCCCGGTATCCGGCCCGGACAGCACACCGCGGAATACATCGACAAGGTGCTGACCCGGCTGACGCTCTGGGGCGCGCTCTACGTGATGGCGGTGTGTCTGCTGCCGGAATTGCTCGAGGGCCAGCAGGGCGTGTCGTTTCAGTTCGGCGGCACCTCGCTGCTGATCGTGGTCGTGGTGGTCATGGACTTCATGGCGCAGCTGCAGGCGCACCTGATGTCTCATCACTATCCCGGTCTGCTCAAGAAAGCCAACCTGCTCGGCTATGGCCGGCAGGGACAGGGTGGATGATGCGGAGCCACCTGTGTTTTTGTCCAGTCAAATAAAGGAGCGGCGCGGCCTGCCCGGCGAGAAGTGCGGGATGTCTGCGCCGGAGATGCGATGAAAGTCAGACCCTCGGTCAAGAAGATCTGCAAGAACTGCAAGATCGTGCGCCGCCGGCGCGTGGTCTACGTCATCTGCTCGGACCAGCGTCACAAGCAGAGGCAGGGGTGAGCGCGGAGTTTCCGACGCCCACCCCGCAGGTGTGCTCGAGGCTCGTATGCGGCTGCGAGGCGAAGTCCGGGTTTGTTCCGGGCGCAGCGGCGATGCGGAGTCGGCAGTTCGCTCCATGCCGCCCAGCGACGTCCGGGGCGGCCCTGCGAATCGGTCCGCCGTGAGCATGGCCGGTGGCACTGCCTCTGGTTAATGGCATGGTTTTTGGTTAAAATTCACTGTTTTTCCCGCGGTAACGCAACATGGCACGCATAGCCGGCATCAATATTCCTCTCAACAAGCACGTGTGGGTCGGCCTCACGCACATCTACGGCGTCGGTCGCGCGCGCGCGCGCAGCGCCTGCGAGGGTGCGGGGGTCAAACCGGAGACCAAGGTCAAGGACCTCACCGAGGCCGAGATCAATGCCATCCGCTCCCAGATTGCCAAGGTGGCCGTCGAGGGTGACCTGCGGCGCGAAGTCTCGATGAACATCAAGCGTCTGATGGACCTGGGCAGCTACCGCGGCATCCGTCACCGCCGCGGGCTGCCGGTCAACGGTCAGCGCACCCGGACCAACGCCCGCACGCGCAAGGGCCCGCGCAAGCAGGCGGTGAAGCTGAACGCACCCCCGGGCAAGGCATAACTCAGGAATTTGAACCATGGCTGAGCAGAAGCAGGGCGGCGGCGCCGCCAAGAAGCCCAAGAAGGCGCGCAAGAACGTGCTCGATGCGATTGCGCACGTGCATGCGTCGTTCAACAACACCATCATCACCATCACCGACCGCCAGGGCAACACCCTGTCCTGGGCAACGGCCGGTGGCTGTGGCTTCCGCGGCTCGCGCAAGAGCACGCCGTTTGCCGCGCAGGTGGCGGCGGAGAAGGCCGGAGTCGCTGCGCAGGAGCACGGCGTGAAGAATGTCGAAGTGCGAGTCGGCGGTCCCGGCCCGGGGCGTGAATCGGCCGTCCGTGCGCTGAACGGTTGCGGCCTGAAGATCACCAGCATCGCGGACGTCACGCCGATTCCGCACAACGGCTGCCGCCCTCCGAAGAAGCGTCGCGTCTGACGCTTCCGGTACGGTAAAGACAGCCCCGAACTCAAGAGCACTACAGCATGGCGCGTTATCTCGGTCCCAAGTGCAAGCTCGCCCGCCGCGAAGGCACGGATCTGTTCCTCAAGAGCGGTGTCAAGCCGCTCGAAAGCAAGTGCAAGCTCAGCGTCCCGCCGGGCGGCATCAAGGGAGAGCGGCGGCAGCGCCTCTCCGACTACGGTCTGCAGCTGCGCGAGAAGCAGAAACTGCGTCGCATGTACGGTGTGCTCGAGCGTCAGTTCGGCAACTACTACACGGAGGCGGCCCGCCGCACCGGCTCCACCGGCGAGAACCTGCTGCGCCTGTTGGAGTGCCGTCTGGACAATGTCGTATACCGCATGGGGTTCGCCGCCACGCGCTCCGAGGCGCGCCAGCTGGTCAGCCACAAGAGCATCAGCGTCAATGGCCAGGCGGTGACCATCGCCTCCTACCAGCTGAAGGCCGGCGACACCGTTGAAGTGCGCGAAAAGGCCCGCAAACAGCTGCGTATCCAGAACGCAATCAACATCGCCCAGCAGGTGGGACTTCCGGAGTGGGTCGAGGTGAACGACAAGGAGTTCCGCGGCGTGTTCAAGGCGGCGCCCGGTCGCGACGACATTCTGCCGGATATCAACGAGAACCTGGTCGTGGAGCTGTATTCGAAGTAATCGGCTGTGCGGGCGCGCCCCGTCGGCCGATTGCCCATGGTATCGGTTTGCGCCGGCTTTGAGCCGGCAAGGTGAGACTGCAATGCAGGGATCCGTTACAGAGTTCTTGAAGCCGCGCGTCGTGAAGGTGCAGCCCGTTGCCCCTCGCCAGGCACGGGTCACCATCGAGCCGTTCGAGCGCGGCTTCGGCCATACGCTTGGCAACGCGCTGCGTCGCGTGCTGCTTTCCTCCATGCCCGGCAGCGCGGTCACTGAGGTTGAAATCGACGGGGTGCTGCATGAGTACACCAGCATCGAGGGCGTCCAGGAGGACGTGGTCGACATCCTGTTGAACCTCAAGGGCGTCGCCATCCGCATGCACTCGCGCGACAACGCCGAGTTGCGGCTGCACAAGAAGGGGCCGGGTCCGGTGACCGCCGGTGATATCCAGGCCGACCATGACATCGACGTCGTCAATCCGGAGCTGGTCATCGCCAACCTGACTCAGGCCGGCGAGCTCAGCATGACGCTGCGTGTCGAGCGCGGCCGCGGCTATCGGCCGGCGGCTGCCCGTGCCGCTTTCGAGGAGCAAACCCGGCCGATCGGCAGACTGCAGCTCGATGCGTCCTTTTCGCCGGTGCGTCGGGTGACGTACTCGGTCGAGGCCGCGCGCGTCGAGCAGCGCACTGACCTCGACAAGCTGGTCATCGATATCGAGACCAACGGCACGATCGATGCGGAGGAGGCCATCCGCCGCGCCGGCAGCATCCTCAAGGACCAGCTGTCGGTGTTCGTCGACCTGCAGGGCGAGGAGGAGACCACCGCCAAGGTCACCGAGATGCAGTTCGACCCGATCCTGCTGCGCCCCGTTGACGAGCTCGAGCTCACCGTGCGCAGCGCCAACTGCCTCAAGGCCGAGAACATCCACTATATCGGCGATCTGGTGCAGCGCACGGAGGTGGAGCTGCTGCGCACGCCGAACCTGGGCAAGAAGTCGCTCACCGAGATCAAGGAAGTGCTGCACAGCCATGGTCTGATGCTCGGCATGCGGCTCGAGGGCTGGCCGCCGGCCAGTCTCAAACACGGCGAAGAACATACGATCTGAGGATTCCCAGCAATGCGCCACCACCTCACCGGCCGGCAACTGTCGCGTAACAGCTCGCACCGGCATGCGCTGATGCGCAACATGAGCGTGTCGCTTCTGCGGCACGAGACCATCCGCACCACTCTGCCGAAGGCCAAGGAGCTGCGGCGCGTGGTCGAGCCGCTGATCACGCTGGGCAAGACCGACGCCGATGCCAACCGGCGCCTGGCGTTCTCCCGTCTGCGCGATGCCGCGGTGGTGGAGAAGCTGTTTACCGATCTCGGACCGCGCTTCAAAAAGCGCCCCGGCGGCTATACGCGGATTCTGCGCATGATGCCCCGGGCGGGCGATGCCGCCCCGATGGCGCTGATGCAGCTGGTCGATGGGCCGGCGG
>JAJYTX010000388.1 GCA_021792815.1 Pseudomonadota bacterium | reverse complement strand
AGATCATCCAGGCGCTGCGGGGCGCTCTGCCTTCGACGGCGCGCCGCGCAGCCTACGGCGCACCCGCGCCGGCCAGCAGCCGCGACGAGTACATCGGCGGGGTGAAGCGGGTCAAGGAATACATTGCCGCCGGCGATGTCTACCAGCTCGTACTGTCGGCCCGCTTCGCGGGGCGTCACGCGCTCGATCCCTTCCAGGCCTATCGGGCGCTGCGGCTGATCAACCCCTCTCCCTACATGTACTACTGCGCTCTCGATGACCTGACCGTTGTCGGTTCCTCTCCGGAGGCGCTGGTGCGTCTCAAGGACGGCGTGGCGCAGCTTCGCCCGATCGCCGGCACCCGTCCCCGAGCCGACGAGCCGCAGGCCGATGCCGCGCGCGAGGCCGAGCTGCGCGCCGACCCGAAAGAGAACGCCGAGCACGTGATGCTGGTTGACCTGGCGCGCAATGACCTCGGGCGCGTGGCTCAGGCCGGAAGCGTCACGGTGGATCCGTACCGGACCATCGAGCGCTACAGCCACGTCATGCACATGGTGAGCGGCGTTAACGGCCGCCTCGCCGCGCAGCGCGACGCGTTCGATCTGTTCGCCGCAGCGTTTCCGGCCGGCACGCTGGTCGGAGCCCCCAAGGTGCGCGCCATGCAGATCATCGACGAACTCGAGCCGGTCAGCCGCGGTCTGTATGGCGGCACCGTTGGTTATTTCGGCGCGCGCGGCGACATGGACCACGCCATCACCATCCGCACACTGGTGTTCCGCGGCGACGAGTACAGCTTTCAGGCCGGCGCGGGACTCGTCGCCGACAGTGTGCCGGAAAACGAGCACGACGAGGTGCTCGCCAAGAGCGCCGCCATGGCGCGCGCGCTCGAGATGGCGCGGGAGGGCTTCTGATGGCTCGGCTGCTGCTGATAGACAACTACGATTCCTTCACCTACAACCTGGTGCAGGCGTTCCTGGTGCTCGGGGCCGACGTGCAGGTGTATCGCAACGACGCGCTCGGCGTGCAGCAGGCACTCGGGCTCTCGCCGAGCCACCTCTGCATCTCGCCCGGTCCGGGCACCCCGGGCGACGCGGGGGTATCGATGGACATGATCCGCGCCTTCTCGGGCCGCATCCCGGTGCTCGGTGTGTGCCTGGGACACCAGTCGATCGTAGAGGTGTTCGGCGGCAAGGTGGTGCGCGCCGGCCGGCTCATGCACGGCAAGACCTCGATGATCCGGCACGACGGCCTGGGAGTGTTTGCCGGGCTGCCGCAGCCATGCGAGGTGGGACGCTATCACTCGCTGATCGCCGCGCCCGAGGCACTGCCGCCCGAACTGGCGGTGAGCGCGCGGACCGCTGAAGGCGAGATCATGGGGGTGCGGCACCTCGAGCTGCAGGTCGAGGGCGTGCAGTTTCACCCGGAGAGCATTCTGACACCCGACGGCCCGAGGCTGCTGCGGAACTTCCTCGATCTCAGCGGCGGGATGCGCGCCCAGCCCTGCGCGGCGGAAACCTTCCATGCCCGCCACGCGTGAACTGCTCGAGCGGCTGCTCGAGCGGCACAACCTCACGCAGCCCGAGGCCGAGGTGCTCCTGGGGTCGCTGACCGATCCCGAGACGCCGCCGGCGGTCAGCGGCGCGGTGCTGGCCGCGCTGCGCGTCAAGGGCGCGGTCGCCGACGAAGTGCGCGGATTCGCCGAGGCCATGCGCCGCCTGGCGCGCCGGCCCGCCATCCCCGAGGGTCTGCGCACCATCGACATCGTCGGCACCGGAGGCGACCGCTCGGGCAGCCTCAACATCTCCACGGGCACGGCATTGCTCAGCGCGGCCTGCGGGCTGCCGGTGGTCAAGCATGGCAACCGCTCGGTCTCGAGCCGCGCCGGCAGCGCCGATGTGCTCGAGGCATTGGGACTGGCCATGCCGCTCGATGAGGGCGCGGTCGGTGAGTGCCTGGCGGCGAGCGGCTTCACGTTCCTGTTCGCGCCCCACTATCATCCGGCGACCCGTGCCGTGGCGGCGGTGCGTTCCGCGCTCGGGGTCCGCACCATTTTCAACATCCTGGGCCCTCTGACCAACCCGGCGCAGCCGCCGCTGCGCATGATCGGCGCGTTCAGCCCGGAAATCGCCGCATTGATGGCCGAGGCACTATCGGGCATGGCGATCGAGCGGGCCTTCGTGATTCACGGCGCGGACGGGTGGGATGAGCCGACGCCCGTCGGTCCTTTCACAGTCTTCGACGTGCGGCCGGGGCAGGTTGCCCAGCGCAGCCGGGCGCCGGAGGATTACGGCCTGCGGCGCTGCGAGGCACGCGCGCTGGCCGGCGGCGATGCCCGCTACAATGCCCAGGCGCTTCGCGCGGTGCTCGCGGGCGAGGATCGCGGACCGCACCGGGACTGCCTGCTGCTCGGCGCGGCGCTCGCCCTGGAAGTCGCGGGCCTCGCCACTGCTCCGCGCGAGGCACTCGAGCGCGCCGCCGATGCCATCGACAGCGGTGCGGCGCTCCGCGTGCTGCGTACGCTCACCACCGCTGGAGGCGCCCGTGACCCGTGCCCCTGAGAACCCGGATTTTCTCGCACACATGGCGGCCTTCAGCCGCGAGCGGACACGCCTCGCCCAGGCCTCCTGTCCCGAGCCGGAGCTGATGCGCCGGGCGCTCGCCACCGAGCCGCCTCCCGATCTGCGCCTGACGCCCGGCGGCTTCGACCTGATTGCCGAATTGAAGCTGCGTTCGCCCGCCGCCGGCCGGCTCAAAGACGCTGAGAACGTGGTGGGGCGCGTGAGCGGTTATGCTCGTGCCGGCGCATGCGCGGTCTCGGTCCTGACCGAGCCCAGCCGGTTCGACGGCAGCCTCGAGCATCTCGAGACCGCGTCCGCCGCTCTCCGGCCGCTGGCCGTGCCGGCCATGCGCAAGGACTTCCTCGTGGACCCCTACCAGGTGGCCGAAGCGCGCGCCTCAGGCGCCGGCGGGGTGCTGCTGATCCTGCGGATGCTCGGCGATGCCGAGGCCGCGACCTTGATCCGGCGAGCCCGGGAACTCAGCCTTTTCGTACTGATCGAGACTTTCGACGAGCGTGACATCGACCGGCTGCATGACCTCGCGGCGAAGCTCGGCGGCACTGGACTGCTGGCGGGCGTCAATTCGCGCGATCTCACGACGCTGCAGGTGGTGCCCCGGCGCCTCGAGCAGCTTGCGCCGCTGCTGCCCGACAGCCTGCCGCGGGTGGCCGAGAGCGGTGTCGGTTCGGCCGAGGATGCCGGCCGCCTCGCACGGGCCGGCTACGATCTCGCGCTCGTCGGCAGCGCCCTGATGCGCGAGGAAAACCCCGGGGAACTGGCCCAAGCCATGCTTCGGGCCGGACGAGCCGGCCGCGCGCGCACGGGATCCGCCTGATGTGGATCAAGATCTGCGGCATGAGGACGGCTGAGGCCGTGGCGGCGGCCCTGGATGCAAGCGTCGCGGCCATCGGCTTCGTGTTCGCGGACTCACCGCGGCGAGTGACGCCCCGGGAAGCGGCGCTGCTCGCGGCGCCCGCACGCGGCAAACTACGCTGCGTGGCCGTCACCCGCCATCCGGACCAGCGCCAGGTGGATGAGATACTCGCGGAATTCCGGCCCGACGTGCTGCAGACCGACGCGAGGGATCTGGCACGGCTGCGCCTGCCGAGAGAGCTGGAGCGGCTGCCGGTTTTGCGCGACTCGAACACCGCCGAGGCGCT
>JAJYTX010000387.1 GCA_021792815.1 Pseudomonadota bacterium | reverse complement strand
GCGTGCATTGGAACATCCAGGGCATGGCCCAGCAGTTCCAGACCATCGACAGCACCCTGCCGCTGAATGACCGTCCGTACTCCCGCGTCCCCGACCTGAACATCGATGCCGATTACGGCTGGGGCCCGGGCGACCTCGTGCGCTACGGCTTCAAATCTGAAATGGTGGACTTCCAGCGCCCCGACCACGCCACCGGGGTCACGGGCTGGCGATTCGACTTCAAGCCCGTCGTCTCGCTCAACCTCGGCGGACCGGGCTACTACGTGCGCCCGTCGATCGCCTGGCGCGCCACCCAATACGAGCTGTCGCACACGGCGGCGGGACAACCGAGCAGCCCCTCGCGCACACTGCCGATCGCGAGCGTGGATACCGGCCTGAGGCTGCAGCGCCCGGTCGGCCGGCACGGCCTGAAGCTGATCATGCTCGAGCCGCGCCTGATGTATCTCTACGTCCCCTACCGCAATCAGAGCACCGGCCGGCACGCGCTGCCGATCTTCGACACCGGTCTGCCGGACCTCGTGCCGGTGGAGCTGTTCCGCACCAACCGTTACGTGGGCGCCGATCGGGTCGGGGACGCCAATCAGATCAACGCCGCCCTCACCGCGCGCCTGCTCAACAACCGCGATGGGCGTCAATACCTGGCCGCGACGATCGGCGAGGAGTTCTATTTCGAGACCCCGCGCGTGACGCTGCCCGGCGAGGTCGTCCCCACGATCGGCCGGTCGGACCTGGTGGCCGAGCTCGCGCTCACCGCGTTCCGGCACTGGAGCGCCCGTGCCGATCTGCAGTGGGATCCCCAGGCCTCCGAGGCGCAGCGCGCCGACGTCACCCTCCAGTATCGTCCGGCGGCCAACCGCGTGATCAACCTCGGCTACCGCTTCGTGCGCAATACCATCCAGCAGTCGGCCCTCGCGGCCTCCTCGTGTGTCACCACCGCCGCCAGACTGGCGGGCGGCTGCTGCGCGCAGATCTCGCCCCTGGCGAGCAACTGCGGCGTACAGCAGGCGGAAATCTCGGCCGCCTGGCCGATCGGGCACTCCTGGCTGCTCTTTGCCCGAGGGATCTACTCGCTGAAAGACCATGAGGCACTGGAGAGATTCGCCGGCTTCGAGTACCGTGCCTGCTGCTGGAGCGTGCGCCTCGGGGCCCGCCGGTACGTGGCCGTGCGGCCCACTCTCGGGGGCGGGCGCACCGGGGCACAGGACACCGGCATCTATCTGCAGGTGGAACTCACGGGGCTCGCCAGTGTCGGATCAGCGCCGGATGCCTTCCTGTCCGAAACCATTCCGGGATTTGCACCCGCCGGATCCGCTGCGGCCAGCTACACTCAGGCGGCTCCGAACGCACCGGCGACGCTCCCCTAAGATCGAGGACTCATTCGCATGCGGCTGTTTCCCTTCTTCGTTCCGACCCGTCATTCTCGCGCCGCCCGGGCGCGCCCAGGCGCCGCAGCCGGTGGCCAGGCTCCGGCGCCACGGCGTCTCGGGACGCTGTGCCTGCTTGCCGCGCTCGCCCTGCTCGGCGCCGCGGTGCTGCCCGGGCGGGCGCTGGCCCAGACGCGCGACCTGTCCACCCAGGGCGTGCTGCTCGACCGGATCGCCGCCATCGTCAACGACGGTGTCGTGCTGCAGAGCGAGCTCGATGACCGCGTCAAGGAAGTCACCGCACAGCTGCGGGCCCAGGGACTCACTCCGCCGGCCGAGAGCGTGCTGCGCAAACAGGTGCTCAACAGCCTGATCCTGGAGCGGGTCCAGCTGGAACAGGCGCGGCGCGACGGCATCACGATCTCGGACGACACGCTGAACTCGGCGTTGCAGGAAGTGGCCGCGCGCAACCGCATCGCCTTCGCCGATCTGCCGACGGCGCTGGCGCAGCAAGGGATCAACTACGCCACCTACCGCGACCAGATGCGCGATCAGCTCACCATCGGCCTGCTGAGGGAGCGGGACGTGCTGCAGCGCATAGTGGTCACGCCGCGGGAAATCGACCAGTTCCTCGCGAGGCAAGCCAAACAGCCTTCGGCGCAGGACGAGTATGACGTCTCGCATATTCTCATTGCGGTACCTTCCAACGCCACACCCACCCAGCTCGCCACCGCGCAGCGACTCGCCGACAAGGTCGACCGGCTGGCCAAGGAAGGGAAGAATTTCGCCGGCCTGGCGGTCGCCTACTCCAACGCCTCCGATGCCCTCAAAGGCGGCGATCTCGGCTGGCGCAAGGGGACCGAGCTGCCCACGTTCATGACCCGCATCATTCCGACCCTGCATCCGGGCGAAGTGAGCGGGGTGCTGCGCACGCCCTCTGGTTTTCACATATTCAAGCTCAACAAGGTCCGGCGCCAGGAGCACAAGGACATCATCGAGCAGGTTCACGTGCGTCACATCCTGCTGATTCCGAACGCGCTGCAGGACAACGCGACGGTGCGACAGAGGCTCGAGCAGATCCGCCGCAATATCCTGGCCGGCAAGGTCAAGTTCGCGGTCGTGGCCGCCTCGACCTCTCAGGATCCGGGCTCGGCTTCCCAAGGCGGGGATCTCGGCTGGCAAAGCCCGAGCGCCTACACGCCGCGATTCGCGGCCGCCATCGCCAAGCTGAAGGTCGGCCAGATCAGCCAGCCCTTCCAGACCCGCTACGGTTGGCACATCGTGCAACTGCTCGGCCGCCGGCACTACGATGAAACCCAGGAAATGAAGCGGCTGCACGCGATGGAGGCCATCCGCGCCAGCAAGGCCGACGAGGATACCGAGCTGTGGCTGCAGCGGCTGCGAGACGAGGCCTACGTCAAGATCCTGAGCGGTTGAGCCGCCTCGCTCCGTGGGCACGCGCGTTGTCTTGACGTCGGGCGAGCCCGCCGGAGTGGGGCCCGAGCTGTGCCTGGCTATCGCCTCGAGACCATTCGATTGCGAACTGGTATGCCTCGGCGATCGGGAGCTGCTGGCCCAGCGCGCGCGGCAGATGGGCTTGAGCGTGCGGCTGCGACCGTACGATGGCGCTCCGCGCCCGCATGAGCCGGGGACGCTCGTGCTCGAGCACCATCCGCTTCCCGTCCCGAGCACCGCTGGCCGGCTGGACATTCGCAATGCGCGCTACGTGACCGGTCTGCTCGAGCGTGCGTGCGACGGAGCGCTCAGCGGCGAGTTCTCCGCCATCGTCACTGCACCGGTCCACAAGGGCGTCATCAATGATGCCGGTATGCCCTTCACCGGCCATACCGAATTCTTCGCCGAGCGCACCGGGGCCTCACCGGTCATGCTGTTCTCGAATGGTCCGCTGCGGGTCGCGCTTGCGACCACCCACCTGCCGCTGCGCGAGGTGAGCGCCGCCCTGACCGTCGCGTCACTGTGCCGGACCCTGGCCGTCCTCGACCGTGACCTGCGCGCAGGGTGGGGCATCGAGCGGCCGCGGATCGCGGTCTGCGGCCTCAATCCGCACGCCGGCGAGGGCGGACACCTCGGCGAGGAAGAGATCCGGGTGATCACTCCGGCCATCGAGCGGATGCGGGCGCAGGGCCTCGGCGTTGACGGACCTTTCCCGGCCGACACGGTCTTCGTGCCGCGCGTGCTCGCGGGCTTCGATGCGGTGCTCGCCATGTATCACGACCAGGGCCTGCCGGTGGTCAAACATACCGGATTCGACAGCGCGGTGAACGTCACGCTCGGCCTGCCGATCCTGCGCACCTCGGTCGATCACGGCACGGCGCTCGATCTGGCCGG
>JAJYTX010000386.1 GCA_021792815.1 Pseudomonadota bacterium | reverse complement strand
CGGTGCTGCAGGCGCTGCGCGCGCGGGACGACGCCCTGCCGGTGATCATTCTGACGGCGCGCGATTCGGTGTCCGACCGGGTCCAGGGTCTCGATGCCGGCGCCGACGACTATCTGGTGAAGCCCTTCGACCTGGACGAGCTGGCCGCGCGCATCCGGGCCCTGCTGCGCCGCAAGTCCGGCCGCAGCGCCCCCGCCATCGAGCACCTGGGGGTGGTCCTCGATCCCGCCGCGCACACCGTGCGGCGCAACGGCGAGGATGTCGCGCTCTCGCCCAAGGAGTTCGCGCTGCTGCAGCTGCTGATGGAGCGTCCGGGAACGATCCTCTCGCGCGCGCGCATCGAGGAGCGCCTCTACGGCTGGGGCCAGGAGGTGGAAAGCAATGCCGTCGAGGTGCACATCCACGGCCTTCGCCGCAAGCTGGGCGCGGATTACATCCTCAACGTGCGCGGCGTCGGCTACCGGGTGCCGCCGGCATGAGGGTGAGCTCGCTGCGCGCGCGGCTGCTCGCGTGGCTCCTCGGAGGCGTTGCGCTCGTGGGCCTGACGGGCGGCCTGGTGGTCTACCACAACGCGCTGCAGCAGGCCGACGCGTTCTTCGACTATCACCTCGAGCAGACGGCGCTCATCCTGCGCGACCAGCCGGTGGAGTACCTCTGGCCGTTGGCGATTCCCTCCAGCGACAGCACCTACGACTTCGTGGTGCAGGTGTGGACGATCGACGGACACCGGATCTACCTGTCGCGGCCGCACGCGGTGCTGCCCAATTTCACCACCATCGGCTTTTCGACCATCTCGACCAGCGAGGGCCGCTGGCGCGCGTACGGCGTCGAATCACCGACGCGGGTGATTCAAGTCGCCCAGTTGATGAGCGAGCGGCGTCAACAGGCGATACAGCTCGCGCTGAAGACGCTGCTGCCGTTCGCACTGGCGGTGCCGGTGTTGGGTTTCCTGGTGTGGTTCGCGGTGGGACATGCCTTGCAGCCGCTGCAGCGGCTGGCCTCCTCGGTCAAGGCGCGCCGTGTCGGGGCGCTCGAGCCGTTGTCGAGCGAACGGCTGCCCGAAGAGGTCCAGCCGCTGGTGAGCGCGCTGAACGACCTGCTGGCGCGACTGACCGTGGCACTCGACCGGGAGCGGGCTTTCATGGCCGATGCGGCCCACGAACTGCGCACGCCGCTCACCGCGCTGCACCTGCAGCTGGACACGCTCGAGCGCTCGGCAACCGAGGGAGAGCGCGCCGACGCCATGGGGAAGCTCTCCGAGGGCGTACAACGCTCCATCCGTCTGGTGGAACAGATGCTCGCACTCGCCCGCCAGGAGCCGCGCGCCGAGCCGGCCCACAGCCGCATCGCGCTCGATGAGCTTGCCCGGGAGGTGGTGGCGGAGCTGGTGCCGCTGGCGGACGCGCGGCGCATCGATCTCGGCATCTCCGGTGCGTTGCCGGCTTTCGTGCACGGCGACCGCGAAGCGATCGCGACACTGATCCGCAACCTGGTCGACAACGCGGTGCGCTACACACCCTCGGGCGGCCGGGTGGATCTGTCGGTGGAGCGATCCACGGAGACGCCCGCCCGGGTGCGGCTCACGGTACTCGACAACGGTCCCGGCATCGCGCCCGAGGAGCGGGCCCGCGTGTTCGACCGCTTCTACCGTCGGCCGGGCACCGTTGCGCCGGGCAGCGGTCTCGGCCTGGCCATCGTCAAGGCGATCGCCGATGCGCACGCGGCGCGCATCGAGTTGGCAGAAGGCGAGGCGGGACGGGGACTGTCGGTGAGCATCTGGTTCGCAGCCGCTGACTGACCCGGTGGCGGCGTCCGATGCGGCGCGCCGCCGGCGTGCACGTCATCGCCGCGCGAGCTTCTGCAGAAACTGCGCCGCGGTGACGAACAGGGCGGCCCGATCGGCAGGCGGCCCGAAGCGGTTGCCGGCATCGCTCGCGGTCAGCAGCCAGACGCTGTCACGGTGGAAGCGCAACAGGTAGGCCAGTTGCCGCGAGTCGGCCGCCCGGCGACCCGGGCCTTCCAGCCCCTGCGCGATGAGGACCGGGCTGCGGATGCGATCGAGCTCGCCGAGCGGGGAGATGTGCCGCAGAAAATCCGCGACTCCCGGGTCCTCGGCGTCGCCGAATTCCGCGATGCGCCGCTCGATCCGTCCCGCGGGCGCATCGGTCACGTAATGCGCCAGGTCGGCGATGCCCGCGATGTCGATCGCGCCGCGCAGGTGGCCGTCGAACATCGCCAGCGAATTCAACGCCAGCCAGCCGCCGTATCCACGCCCCATGAGCACGACCCGGTGTCCGTCGAGGCCCGGCTGCATGCCGATCCACACCAACAGCGAGCCGATGTCCCGGACCGCATCATCGCGCCGCCGGCCATCGGCGAGCGCCCGGAAGGCCTTGCCGTATCCCGACGAGCCCCGCACATTGGGCGCGATCACCGCGTAGCCGAGCTCGTTGACCACGAACTGGACGAACGGTCGCCAGCGCGGCCGGAACTGCGAGGCCACCCCGGAGTGCAGCAGGATCAGCACCGGGGCCGGCCCCGAGGCCGGCGGCAGGTACACATCGGCGGAAATCATCCGCCAGTTGCCGTTCACCTTGTCCCACGTCGGGTAGTGGATCAGCCGGGCGGCGGCCAGCCGCCCGGCGACGAGCGCCGCGGGCGGTCGTGTCCAGCGGTGCAGGGTCCTGCGGTCGGCGTCGTAGACATACGCGCCGGGCGGCTGCCGCGCCGACTGGTACGAGATCGCGAGCCGGTAGGCGGAGTCGAAACGGATATTCCCGATGACGCCGTCGCGCAGCCATGGCACCTGCAGCGCGAGCCGCAGCCGGTTGTCGATCACCGTCAGTCGGCTGCGCCCATCGTCATCGACCGTATAGGCGACATAGCGTCCGTCGGCACTGGCGGTGAACTGCCCGACATCCCACGGCACTTCGGCGGACACGCGCTGCAGCGCATGCGTGCGCAGGTTCAATCGGAACAATTGCTCGAACTCGCCGCCCTCATCCGAGACCAGGTAGAGGGCCCGGCCACCGGGTGCGAAGCGTGCGCAGGCGACGCGCCCGGGCGGGACCGCCACCGGCTTGCGGGTGCCGTGCCGTGCCGAGACGACATACAGCAGGGTGTCCTGCGGCCGAGTGACGTCGGCGAGCAGCAGTCGCTTTCCATGGGTCGACCAGTCGAGCAGGCGCCAGCTGCCCTGCAGTGCGCCGATGACCAGCCGCGGCAGCCCGCCGTGCGCGGCGTCCTCAATGTAGACCGCGCCTGCGGTGCCGCCTGGGCCGGCGCCATAGAACGCGAGACTCTGCCCATTGGCGGACCACAGTGGCGTACCGCGCAGCTCATCGCCCTGTGTCACCTGACGCGCCGGGCCCGAACCGCTGTTCACGAAGAGCTGGGGATGCCCGTCCAGACGCCGCACGAAGGCGAGCGTGCCACCGCGCGCGCGTGCCCAGGATACCGGTCTGGCGAGGGAAGCCAGGGATCGACCCGGGACCCGTGCGGCGCTGAGGCGAATCAGCCGCACGTGCGTCGGCGAACGCTCCTCGACCAGCATGCCTCCGCCGGGCAACCACTCGAGGAACCGTGTGCCGTGCCAGGGTGCGTAATGCTCCAGGCGCCGCCGCAGCACCGGGCTCGACGGAGGGATGCCGCTGAAAGTGAGCGGACCCTGCACACGATAGTCCGAAGGCTGCGCCCGGAGCGGCACGCAGTCCAGAAC
>JAJYTX010000385.1 GCA_021792815.1 Pseudomonadota bacterium | reverse complement strand
TGCGGGCGCTCGATGTCAGCGCCTTCGACCCGGTGGGCGTCAACCAGAACAAGCTGCGCTTCCTCGAGGCGTTCCTCGCGCTCTGTCTGCTCAAGGACAGCCCTCCGATCGCCGACGCCGAGCAGCGTTCCCTGGACCAGAACCACCTCACGGTGGCACGCCGGGGGCGCGAGCCGGGACTGGCGCTGTGGCGCGACGGCCACGGCGTTCCGATGCGGCAGTGGGCCCGCGAGCTGCTCGATTCGATGCGTGGCATCTGCGAGATTCTCGACCGCGGCGATCCAGCGGGACCCTATGGCCTGGCCTTGGAGATCCAGGCCGCCAAGATCGAGGACGTGGCCCGGACCCCCTCGGCCCGGATGATGACCGAGCTGGCCGCGACCGGAGAGTCGTTCTCCGACCTGGCGCTGCGCATGTCGGCGCTGCACAAGAGGTACTTTCTCGATCTGTATCCGCCGAACGAGGCGCGCCTGAGGGAATTCACCCGGGAGGCCGAGGAGTCGCTCGTGCAGCAGCGCGCCATCGAAGCCGCCGATCGCGGCACGTTCGACCAGTACCTGGCGCACTATGGAGCGTCCTGAGGGGCGCCAGCGTCACGGTCAATCTGCCAACCGGGCCATTGCGGGCCGGCTGCGCTTGGCGGATTCTCGCGGTCTATGAATGCGCTTTCCGTCCGGGAACTGTCCAAGACCTACCGCAACGGCGTCCAGGCCCTGAAGGGTATCGACCTCAGCGTCGAGCAGGGTGACTTCTTCGCCCTGCTCGGGCCCAACGGAGCGGGCAAGACCACCCTGATCGGCATCGTCACCTCGCTGGTCCGCAAGACCGGCGGCGAGGCCAGCATCTTCGGCTACGACCTCGACCGGGACCTCGAGGCGGCCAAGAGCTGCATCGGCGTGGTGCCGCAGGAAATCAACTTCAACCAGTTCGAGTCGCCCGAGACCATCGTGGTGAACCAGGCGGGTTTCTACGGCATTCCGCGCTCCGTGGCCCGCGAGCGTGCGCAGAAGTATCTCAGGCAGCTGCAGCTGTGGGACAAGCGCAATCATGCTTCGCGTGGCCTGTCCGGCGGCATGAAACGCCGGCTGATGATCGCCCGCGCGCTGATGCACGAGCCGCGCCTGCTCATCCTGGACGAGCCGACGGCGGGCGTGGACATCGAAATCCGCCGCTCCATGTGGGATTTCCTGCGTGACATCAACCGCCGCGGCACCACCATCATCCTGACGACACATTACCTCGAGGAGGCCGAGACCCTCTGCCGCAACATCGCGATCATCGACGGCGGGCGCATCGTCGCCCGGGACCGCATGAGCAACCTGCTGCGCCGTCTGCATACCGAGACCTTCGTGCTCACCCTGAGAAAGCCGCTGACGGCGCCGCCGCGCCTCGAACGGTATGCGGCGACCCTCACGGACGAGCACACCCTGGAGGTGGAAGTGTCGAAGGACGAGAATCTCAATGACCTGTTTGCGCGGCTCTCGGCGCTCGGCGTGGAGGTCCTGACCCTGCGCAACAAGGTCAACCGTCTGGAGGAGATCTTCATGCGCCTGGTGGAGAAGGGAGCCGCGGCATGAGCACCATGGCGGAGAGCACGGCGCCGGCGCCGCTCGCGCTCGGCAGGGCCCGCTGGATCGGTTTTCAGACCATCGTCATCCGCGAATTCCAGCGCATCATCCGCATCTGGACCCAGACGATCCTGCCGTCGGCGGTGACCGCGACGCTGTACTTCGTGATCTTCGGCACCGTCATCGGCGGACGGATCGGACCGATGGGCGGCTTCGGCTACATGATGTACATCGCGCCCGGACTGATCATGCAGGCCGTGATCAACAACTCGTACACCAACGTGGTGTCGTCCTTCTTCGGCGCGAAATTCGGCAAGCATGTCGAGGAGCTGCTGGTCTCGCCCCTGCCGAGCTGGCTCATCGTGTCCGGTTACGTGACGGGCGGGATGGTGCGCGGGGCGATGGTGGGTCTGGCCGTCACCGCGGTGGCGCTGTTCTTCACCCACCTGCCGGTGGCGCATCCGCTGATCATCGTTGCGGCCGCTGTACTGACCTCGGGCACATTTTCCCTCGGTGGTTTCCTCAATGCCATGTTCGCCAAGAACTTCGACCAGGTCAGCATCATTCCGACCTTCCTGCTGGCGCCGCTGACCTATCTGGGCGGGGTGTTCTACTCGATATCGCGGTTGCCGGACTGGGCGCGCCATCTGTCGTTGATCGATCCCATCCTGTACATGGTCAACGCCTTCCGCTTCGGTTTCCTCGGCGTGTCCGATGTCGGCGTCGCAGAGGCGTTCGCGATCATGCTGATCGCGGTGGCGGGTCTGTTCACCGCGGCCATCGTGCTGATGGAACGGGGCGCGGGGATTCGTGACTGAGCGGGGCTACCTGTTCCAGTTGCCGTTGCTGTCGCGGTAGTACCAGCCGCGCTGTCGTGCGTGGGCGATCCAGCGCTGCGCGAAGGTGCTGCGGATGTCGGGGACCCATTCCGGGTGGTCGTTGGCGGCGGCAATCTGCGCGTACAGCTGCGACAGGTCCCGGTTCTGCTGCGCCACCAGTTGCGCGAGCGTTGCCCGTTGCAGCAGCGGCACGCTGCTCTGATCGCGCACCGCGATCGAGCCCTGGGCGGTCACGCCGACCACGCCCGATTCAAAGTAGGGCTTCAGCTTCTGAAAGCGCTGGTGCATGTCGGCGATGATGGCCCGGATCTGCGGAGTCGAGATGTCGAGGTTGGCATGGCCGGCGGCCTGCGCGGCGGGCACCAGCGTATCGAGCGCGCGAGCGGCCGTCGAAGCCAGCATCGCCTCGGCACTGGCCAGCGGACCTGCGTTGGAAGTGGGCGGCTGGGTTGCCGGAACGCTGCCCGGTTTGGATTGCGTGGCGGGTGTGCCCGGTGTCGCAGTGGTGCTGCCCGTCACGGCATCGATGATCTTGTCGGCGGCGCGCTGCGCCTCGGCGGCCGGGAAGTACACGTTCACCGTCACGCAGCCGGCGAGCAGGCCGAGCACCAGGACTGCCAGGGTCACGCGAACTCCCTGGGGGCCGGCTGCGACGGGCAGTACGCCGAAATCCGGACGGGGACAGATCGAGGGACGCATGGTCGGACTCCGCATGGCTCTGGATGGCATTCTCCCACCGTACCATGAACCGCGGCTGACCCACAGGCCGGGCGAGCCTGCGCGGGCTGCGCTCACTGTACTTTGATGCCCTGGGCGTCGATCCCCTGGCCGATCTGGGAAATCAGCCTCGGCCAGTCGACCCGCCGCACATTGCCGATGATGTCGAGCCGCGGCAGCCAGCTGCCCTGGACGAGGTAGTACCCGCCGTCCGGCGCCGGGCCCGCCCCCGACATCCGGCAAACCTGATTGCGAAGCCGGCAGCCGATCGCCAGGCGCCCGTAGTGGAAGGTGTGGAAGAAGCGCAGAAAGCCTGATTCCAGTGCCGCGGTGACCGCTCCGGCGCCGCCGCCCAGGGCGGCGATGCGGGTGACCGCCTTCTGGCTGATCCGGTGCGCCGAGCGGTCGCCCGGCATGGTGTAGACCCGGGCGTCGAAGGTCACGGGCGACCAGTCGAACAGCTGCAGTCCGCGGATGTCAGCGTCCACCCGGCCGGTGATCGAGCCGATGGCGAAAGTGCGCGTGACCAGCCCGAGATCAAGTCCCCGTGCCTCGACGTCTGCCGACAGCTGCGGCCATTGGCCGAGCGGGTTCTGC
>JAJYTX010000384.1 GCA_021792815.1 Pseudomonadota bacterium | reverse complement strand
GGCGGAACGGACACACACCAACACCTCGTTCCACGATCGTGCGAGATTCTTCGCCGAGTCGAGACCTATCTGCACATTGCACTGACACTGCTCGACCAGGGTGGCGAGCGCCCGCTTGACGCACCGCAATTGCCACAGACGTTTGCGAACCACAGACAATTTCAGGGAAGCGAGTCGTTCCGCGTCATTGCGGTGCTGACCTTCCTCGCGCGCGGGGAGATCCTGCACCTCATCGAAGCTGAACGCGAGCGCCTGCGCCTCCTTGATGAAGCGCAGCAGACGGACATGGTTTGCACTGCAGTGGCGTATCCCGCCCGGCGGGCGCGATTTCGCCCATAGAGTGCTCGCCCCATCAAGTGACGCGGTGGTTGTTGCAGTCACTTTCCATGGCGCTTGTCTTCCAACAACACTTCTCGGGGCAGGACTGCTGATATTGGAGGCCAGGGTCGGAATCGAACCGGCGTAGACGGCTTTGCAGGCCGCTCGGCTCATGTAAAATCAACTACTTGAGTGCTATTTGACACACTTTGACACCCCGGGCGATTGTCTCCGGCGGCTCATGCGCGTCTTGGAAGTCGCCGAATCGCCCCCTCATGGCCGCCCGAGAGGCCGCGGCCGCCTCCAGCGCCCTCGAGCATCCCGAACCGCAATGAATGCCCGTGTTCCCCTGCGTATTCCCTGGCGGCCATCCAAATTCCTCCGCCCCCACAGCGTCAAACAAATCACGGGCTGCCGGGTTCTAATTGTCGTTGACGGCCATGGCCGCACTCGGCCGCCTCGGGCGTCCCTGACCGCGCAGTGAATGCCCGCATTCGACCCGGCGTTGACACTCAACGGCAGTCATGAGGATAGCAGTCACGCAGTGTGGCTGCTCAGGAACGGCCGACCCGCCCAGCGTCAACTAGATTCCGGCACGGCGACAACTAGAACTCGTCACTGAGCACGGTGGCGGACCGAGGTCGTTGCCGGTCTGCGCCGACGGTATTGTTCGGGCTTTTTGCGCAGGCCCGGATGATCACCGAACGGCAATACCAAAAACTCATGAAGACCATCCAAGAGAACGGCGGCAACGTCAGTGACGCCGCCCTGCGCGCCGGCGTGAGCCGGGACACCGCGGCGGATTACCTCAAGGACCCGCGCAGTCCCGAGGAGCGCCGCCAGATGCGCGAGCGGCGCGCCTATCGGACGCGGCCGGACCCGCTGATCGGTCTGTGGCCGATCACGGTCACGTGGCTCGAGCAGACCCCGGAGCTTGATGCCAAGGCGCTCTTTGAGCATCTGCTGGGCGAGCAGCCGCAGTGGATTGCCCAAGCGGGCGGCTCATTGCGCACATTTCAGCGCCGGGTGCAGGTGTGGCGGATGAAGCACGGGCCGGCCCGAGAGATCTTCTTCCCCCAGGTGCGCGAGCCGGGCCAGAGCATGCAGTTCGACTGGACGCATGCCCGGGAGCTCGAGGTGACGATCGCCGGGGAACCGTTCGAGCATCTGCTGACGCACGCAGTGCTGCCGTACTCGAATTGGGAGTGGGCGGTGCCGTGCCTGTCGGAGTCGGTGCTCTCGCTCAAGCGCGGCGCCCAGGAGGCGCTGTGGGCGCTCGGCGGGGTACCGGCGCAGTTTCAGACCGACCAGAGCTCCACCGCCACCCATACCCTCAAGCGCGGGCAGGCCAAGCGCGGCTTCAACGAGGAGTACCTGGCCCTGTGCAGGCATCTGGGGATGCAGCCGTGCACGATCCAGGTCCGCTGCCCGGACCAGAACGGGGACGTCGAGTCCGCCCACGCCCACCTGAAGCGCCGACTGCGTAATCATCTGATCCTGCGCGGCTCGCGCGAGTTCGGCACCGAGGCGGAGTACGCCGCATTCGTCGCCAAGATCTGCACCGGCGCCAACGCGCTGCGCCAGGGCCGGCTCGAGGAGGAACGGCCGCATCTGAAGGCGCTGCCGCCGCAGCGCTTCCCGGAGTTCCAGGAGGTCAATGCGCGCGTCTCCGGTGCCGGATTGATGCGCATCAAAGAGGCGCCGTATTCGGTCCCCTCGCAGCTGGTAGGGACGATCCTGCGCGCCTGCGTGACGGAGAACGAAGTGGCGATATTCCGCGGGAGCGACTTGGTGACCCGCCATCCGCGGGCGATCGGCAAGACCCCGCGTGTGGACTACCGGCACGTAGTGCACTCGCTGGTGCGCAAGCCCGGGGCGTTTCGGCACTGCGTGTATCGCGAGCAGCTCTTTCCGGACCTGATCTTTCGCCAGGCGTACGAGCAACTGAGGAGCCATGAGGAGCGCCGAGCGGATGCCCGCTACGTGAGGGTGCTGGCGCTCGCCGCCGAGCGCGGCGAGGCGGCGGTCAGCGCGATCCTTGCCGAGTGTCTACGCACGGGGGACACCCCGCTGCCCGAGTACGTGGAAACGGCCCTGTCCCGTGCCGACGCACCGGTGATACCCGCGGCGATCGAGCCGTTCACCCCGCAGCTCAGTGCCTACGATCGGCTGCTTCAGGTGCATCCGTGAGCGCGGTCCCTGCCGAGGCCGAGGGGCTGCCGATCGTGCTGCGGGCGTTGGGGCTGACCTGCATGCTGCGCGAGTTCGAGGCGGCGATCAGCCAGGCCGAGGCCGAGAACTGGGGCTATCGGCGCTTCCTCTACAGGCTCGCGGAGCTGGAAGCGAGCGAGCGGCTGCGGCGCAAGATCGAGCGCCTCTCGAAGGATTCCGATCTGCCCCGGGGGATCTCCCTGATGCAGCTCGATCGAAGCAAGGTGCCGGAGAAAGCACGTCGACAACTTCCAACACTGATGTCAGGCGACTTCGTGCGCCGAGGCGACAATCTGCTGTGCTTTGGCCTGCCGGGCCGCGGCAAGTCATTCTTCGTGGCAGCACTCGCCCGCGCGCTCATCGAGCAGCACCAGCTGAAGGTATGGTTCGTGCCAACGTTCCGCTTGGTCACGCAGCTGATCGCGGCCAAGCGGGACCTGAAGTTACCCGCATTCCTCGATCGCCTCGACCGCTACGATGCCATCGTGTTGGACGACGTCGGCTACGTCCACCAGGTCGCCGAGGAGATGGAGGTCCTGTTCACGTTCTTCGCTCACCGCTACGAGCAGCAGAAGAGCTTGCTGATTACGTCGAATTTGGTCTTTTCCGAATGGGACAAGATCTTCAGGAATCCAATGACCACGATGGCGGTGGTGGACCGCCTCGTGCACCGCGCAATCATCCTCGAGTTCCGGGGGAACCGCAGCATCCGCGAGGAAATGGCCGCCGCCCGTCAGGGTGACTGACCTGCACCGCCGCCCGGTGGCCTTCCGCGAGGCAGGCCGCCGGGCACATCCGTGTCCCGCGCTCGTGCTCATGCTCCCCGGGAACCCCGGGCCCCCGGGGACGAGCCTTCAACCCTTCCCCCGGACCCCCTACCTCCAGAGGACCCTGCCACTGTCACGCCAGCCACTGCGCACGGCAGTCAGTGCCATCGGAAGGATTTGGCGTCCTGCGGCTTGCTCGGCGCATCCCTGCCCCGAGCCTCCCTTGCGTACCCCGACCGGGTCTTCAGAACTGCCGGAATCTAATTGTCGTCATTGCCGGGTTCTAATTGTCGTTGACGGAAAGTGCGCATTCTGGAGCAAGGCTCTGAATTGTGCGCTGAGATGGTTGCGTATTTCAGGCGAAGCTGCCACAACCTCATCGATGAGTTGAGAACGCCCATCCACGACGGTTGTAATATCCTCCAG
>JAJYTX010000383.1 GCA_021792815.1 Pseudomonadota bacterium | reverse complement strand
CGCGGCTCGGCGCGCGTCGCACCGGCCGTGCCGGACGGCGGGGCCGCGGCTGCGCCCGGCGGCACCGGCCGCAGCGCCCGCCCCTCGCGCACCCGCACCGCCGCCGCCGAGAGCATCTGCAGCGGACCGCCGCGAAACCCCTGGCGCGACAGCCAGTGCAGCCCCCCCACGGCGAGCAGCACGCCGCAGAGGAGCCCGGCCAGCAGGTCCCTCAGCCGATGGGGTGCGCGCTTCGGGCCGTCACTCCCCGCAGGGGCGCCCCGGGCGCCTGGCGCGCGAACGGGGCGAAGGTACGTCACGGGCCGGTCCGTCCGGCGAGGCGCCTCTGCCGGGTCCCCCGCCGCATCCCTGCGCCCGATGAACGGCTCGCCGGGGTGCGCGCCCGCGACCCCGAGCTCCAGATCGAGCGGCTCGCGCGAGAGCCGCTCCGGAACCGCGCGCATCGGCGCCTGTGGCTGCGGTGCCGGGGCTGGGGCCGGTGTCAGCACCGCTCCCGCGCCCTGCTGCCCGGGTGGGCCGCGCGGGGCGGCGGCGGAGCGCTCCGCAGCCTCCGGAGGGGGCTGTGCGGGCCGGACCGGCGCCGCCGAGGCCGGCGCCGGCTCGGCGAGCGGCTCGCCGACGAGGTCGGCCAGGTCGGCCGGCGCAAACTCGAGCGTCGAGTTCAGGGTCGCCTCGAGCTCGTCGATGACTTCACGCACGGAGGCCGGACGTTCGGCGGGGCTCCCGGCGAGCAGGCGCATCACCAGCTCGATCAGCCGCACCGGCGCCGGCCGCACCGGCACGAGCGGCGGCACCGCGCCCGCCTGGATCCGCGCCGCATGGAAGTGCGGATAGTGCGGTGGTCGGCCCGCCAGCAGTTCATAGGCGAGCGCGCCGAACCCGTACAGGTCGTCGGCGGGACTCGCCGGCTCGCCCCGCAGCTGACCCGGGCTGGCGGTGAAGGGCGACAGGCCCGCCGGCGCGTCCGCCTCCTCGCCCACGCCCGGCACAACGGCGGCCGCACCGAAGTCGGCGATCTTCACCTGGCCGCGGCTGTCGAACAGCACATTGCCCGGCTTCAGATCCCGGTGCACCACCCCCTGGGCATGCGCGTACTCGAGCGCCGCGGCGATCTCGAGCAGCACGGGCACGATCTCGAGATAACCGGCGCCGCGCAGGCGGGTGAGATTCCCGCCGTCGGCGAGTTCCATCGGCAGCACCGCGTATCCGTCGATGCGCTCCGGAGGCAGCGCCTGAAGGATGCCCGCGTGGCGCAGCCGCTCGCTGAGGTCGTGCTCGCGCTCGAGCCCCGCCCAGGCCGGTGCGGAGCCAGCCAGCGCCGGCGCGAGAATCTTCAGGGCGACGTCGAGGCCGCGGACCCCGTCGTGCGCCCGCCAGACCTCGGCCTGCCCGCCCACCCCGAGGCGCTCGATCAGGTTATAACGACCGAGCGTGCCCGCCTGTACCGCTGCACGAACCTGCGACATGACCTCCACCCGCGAGGCTGCGGCGCCCCCGCCGTTCGGTGCCGCGTCTACTGTAGCGCGGAAGGCGGGCCGAGGTCACGGTCGGCGCCGCGGATGTCGCGGTTCGCCAACAGCCGGGATGTGCGCCGCGGCGCGCGCTGTTGATCTAACCGAACCGGCCGGTGATGTAGTCTTCGGTGAGGCGGTGTTTGGGGTTGGTGAACACCCGGTCCGTCGTGCCCACCTCGACGAGCCGCCCGAGGTGAAAGTAGGCGGTGCGCTGCGAGACGCGCGCGGCCTGCTGCATCGAGTGGGTCACGATCACGATCGCATACGACTCGCGCAGCTCCTCGATCAGATCCTCGATGCGCGCCGTGGCGATCGGATCGAGCGCCGAGCACGGCTCGTCCATCAGGATCACCTCGGGCTGCACGGCGAGGCTGCGCGCGATGCACAGCCGCTGCTGCTGGCCGCCGGACAGTCCCGTGCCCGGGGTGTTGAGCCGGTCCTTGACCTCACTCCACAGCCCGGCGCGCTGCAGGCTGGTGACCACCAGCTCATCGAGATCGGCGCGGCTGCGGGTGAGGTGGTGAATGCGCGGGCCGTAGGCGACGTTGTCGTAGATCGACTTCGGAAAGGGATTGGGCCGCTGAAAGACCATGCCGATGCGCGCCCTCAGCCGCGCGACGTTCATGTGCCGGTCATAGATGTCCTGGCCATCGAGGGTGATCGTACCCGTCACCCGGGCACCGCCGATGGTGTCGTTCATGCGGTTCAGACAGCGCAGGAAGGTCGATTTGCCGCAGCCCGAGGGGCCGATGCACGCCAGCACCTGGCGGCGCGCGATATCGAGCGTCACGTCCTGCAGGGCCTGCTTCGCGCCGTAGAACACACTGACATCCCGGCAGGAGAACACCGGGTCATCGACCGCGGTCTCGCCCACCGTGGGGCCGGCGAGGCTCTCGCCGAGCGCAGCGGGGACGGCCGCGCGGGCGCTCGGCGGGCTGCCCGGCGCGGCCGGCAACGGCTGCGCCGCGGCGGCCGGTCCGTCAGACCCGGCCGGTGCGGGCACGAGGGCCTCTCCGCAACGGGCGCTCACCGGGCGCCCGAGCACACCGGTCCGCGGCGTAAGCGCTCATCCGAACCTCCCCGACACGTAATCATCCGTGCGCCGGTCGCGCGGCGCGGTGAACAGCTGGCCGGTCGGCCCCATCTCGATCAGCTCCCCCTGGTACATGAACCCGGTGGTGCTCGAGACCCGGGCCGCCTGCTGCAGATTGTGGGTCACGATCACGATGCAGTACCGATCGCGCAGGCTCTGCAGCGTCTCCTCGACCCGCAGCGTCGAGATCGGATCGAGCGCCGCGGTCGGCTCATCGAACAGGAGCACTTCCGGCTCGAGCGCAATGGTCCGTGCGATGCACAGCCGCTGCTGCTGCCCCCCCGAGAGGCTCCGCCCGTCCTCGTGCACCTTGTCCTTGACCTCTTCCCAGAGCGCCGCATCCTGCAGCGCCGCATGCACGCGGTCGCGCAGCTCGCCGCGGCCGATGCGCCCCGCCAGGCGCAGGCCGAAGGCGACGTTCTCGAAGATCGACATCGGGAAGGGCGTCGGCTTCTGGAACACCATGCCCACGCGCAGCCGCAGACTGGTCAGGTCCATCGACGGGGAGAGGATGTCCTCGCCGTCGAGGCGCACCTCGCCGCTGGCGCGATGGCCCGGATACAGCGCGTACATCCGGTTGAACACCCGCAGCAACGTGGTTTTGCCGCAGCCCGAGGGACCGATGAAGGCCGTGATGCTGTGATCGGCGAGGGTGAGATTGACGTTCTTCAGCGCCTGCTGGCGGCCGTAGTGGAAATTGAGATTGTGCACCTCGATCTTGCCGCCGGCCGCGGGGCGCTGTCCCGGCGGGGACTCTGCGCGGATCGCGCCGGGGCCGCGCGGCGGCCCATCAGGCCTCGCGGCCGGCGATTCGCTCATGGCCGCGCTCCGGCCGGATAACGCTCTGTGCTGTGCATTCCCTCTCGCCCGCGACGGTGCGCCCGCTCCGGCACGCGGAACGGACCGCCGCCGCTCGATCGCCTGCGGTAACGGAGGCGCAAGAGTACCGTAGTTTCTCCCCGGACGGGATGCGCCGCGGGATCGCCCGGACGTCGCCGTCCGGGCTCGGCGCATCAGAACGCGTAGCTGATCATCACCCGGTTGTACACGAAGCCGCCCTTGCCCGGATTGGCCGCGCCGTGGCTGATCCCGAGCCGGTTGCGCAGCGTCAGCCCCT
>JAJYTX010000382.1 GCA_021792815.1 Pseudomonadota bacterium | reverse complement strand
TCTACCGCTCGAGGAGTCTGCTCAAGCGTGAGGTGTATCCTGAGGATGTCGCAGAGGCGGTGTACTTCTTCGCCTCGGATCTGTCCGCCAAGTCGACCGGGAATGTCCTCAATGTCGATGCGGGCAATGCGGCCGCCTTCACCCGTTGAGACCCCGCCATGAGACCGATCGCAGCCGAGCGCATTGCCGAAGCCAACAGCCGGGTGTCCGAGACGCTCGAGGCCGACTACGAGGCGCTGGGTACGCAGCTGCGCCGCCGCGGTGTCGATATCGAGCAGTTGAGCGCGGCCGTGCAGCGCTTCGCCGTGGCGATTCCGTCCTGGGGGGTCGGTACCGGCGGCACGCGCTTCGCGCGGTTTGCCGGACCGGGTGAGCCGCGGAATGTTTTCGAGAAGCTCGAAGACTGCGCGGTGATCCAGGCGCTGACCGGCGCGACACCGACCGTGTCGCTGCACCTGCCCTGGGACCGCACCGGGGACTATCCGGCGCTGAGGCAACGTGCCGAGGCGCTGGGACTCGGCTTCGACGCGGTCAATTCCAATACCTTTCAGGATCAGCCGGGGCAGACGCACTCCTACAGGTTCGGCAGCCTCACGCACACCGAGGCATGCGTGCGCGACCAGGCCATCGAGCACAACCTCGAGTGCATCCGCATCGGCGAGCAGCTCGGCTCCAAGGCGCTCACGCTGTGGATCGGGGACGGCTCGAATTTCCCGGGTCAGCAGCATTTCGCGCGCGCCTTCGAGCGCTACCTCGCCTCGGCGGCGCGCATCTACGCGGCACTGCCGTGCGATTGGCAGCTGCTGATCGAGCACAAGATGTATGAGCCGGCGCTGTATTCGACGGTCATTCAGGATTGGGGAACCTCGCTGCTGGCGGCGCAGACCCTGGGGCCCAAGGCATGCTGCCTGGTCGATCTGGGGCATCATGCGCCGAACGTGAATATCGAAATGATCGTCGCACGGCTCATCCACGCCGGCCGTCTCGGCGGCTTTCATTTCAACGATTCGAAGTATGGCGACGATGATCTCGATAGCGGTTCGATCCATCCGTACCGGCTGTTCCTCGTCTTCAACGAGCTGGTGGACGCCACCTGGCGCCGGGTGAGCGGACTGCGCCCGGCGCACATGCTCGACCAGTCGCATAATGTCACCGATCCGATCGAGAGCCTGATGGCGAGCGCCATCGAGCTCATGCGCGCCTATGCGCAGGCGCTGATCGTCGATCGGGAACGGTTGGCCGAACTGCAGCAGGCTAATGATGCGCTGCTGGCCACTCAGACGCTGAAGCAGGCGTTCACGACCGACGTATCGCCGATCCTGGCGCGGGTCAGAGCGCAGCGCGGCGCGGCCATCGACCCGATCGGTGTGTATCGGGAAAGCGGCTATCGGCAGCGCGTCGCCCGGCTGCGCCCGGCTCAGAATCGCGCCGGTGGCGGCGGTATCGTCTGATTCCCGATCACCCATCCTTTTTTCGCTGACGTCAAGCCAGAGCCGGAACGCCATGACCGTGATCACGTGTATCGAAGATCTTCGCCGGCTGGCGAAGAAGCGTGTGCCGCGGATGTTTTACGACTATGCCGATTCCGGTTCATGGACCGAGACGACCTATCGGGCCAATGAAGCGGACCTGGCCGCGATCAGGCTGCGCCAGCGGGTCGCGGTGGATGTTTCGCGGCGGACGCTGCGCACGCGGATGCTGGGCGAAGAGGTGGCGATGCCCGTGGCCCTGGCACCGACGGGATTGACGGGCATGCAGCACGCAGACGGGGAGATCCTGGCCGCCCAGGCGGCTGCGGAGTTCGGAGTGCCGTTCGCGCTGTCGACCATGAGCATCTGCTCGATCGAAGACGTCGCGGCCCACAGTCCGGGACCCTTCTGGTTCCAGCTCTATCTGATGCGCGACCGCGTGTTCATCGAGCGCCTGATCGAACGCGCCCGGGCGGCGCGCTGCTCTGCGCTGATGCTCACATTGGATCTGCAGATCATGGGCCAACGGCACAAGGACCTGCGCAACGGTCTGTCCGCGCCCCCCAAGCTGACGCTCGCCAACGTGCTGAACATCGCCGCCCGGCCCCGCTGGGCATTCGGCATGCTGGGCACCCGTCGGCGGCACTTCGGCAATATCGTCGGCCACGTCCAGGGCGTCAGCGATATGAGCTCGCTGTCGGCCTGGACGCAGCAGCAGTTCGACCCGACCTTGAGCTGGAAGGATGTCGAATGGATCAGGCGTCTCTGGGGCGGCAAGCTGATTCTCAAAGGGATCATGGACGTGCAGGATGCGAAACGGGCCGTGGAGTGCGGCGCCGACGCGTTGGTCGTGTCGAACCACGGCGGACGGCAGCTCGATGGCGCACCGAGCGCCATAGCGGCGTTGCCACCCATCGTCGAGGCCGTCGGAGACCGGATCGAAGTCTGGATGGACGGCGGTATCCGCAGCGGCCAGGACGTCTTCAAGGCGCTGGCGCTCGGGGCGCGCGGGACGCTCATCGGCAGGGCTTTCCTCTATGGTCTGGGGGCTGCCGGCAAGGCCGGCGTCAGGACGTGTCTCGAGCTGATTCGGAACGAGCTCGACGTCACGATGGCGATGTGCGGGAAAAATGATGTGCGGGAGATTGGCCGAGACGTCCTTGCGTGAGGCGCTGGCCTGCGTGTGAACGGTGATATCTATTGCGCTGCCGTGATGCACACGTAGCATTTCCCACGGCAAGTGCCATAATCGCGGCCGATGCGGCCGAGGTCTCTGTGCTTTGTGTTTGCGGCGCTCGCCGTGGTATCGATGATGCCGGCGCGGGCGCAATGGCGCGCGCTCGCACAGCTGCGGCGTCAAGGGGCACGGGTGTCCGCCGTGGCGGTGGATCTCGAGACCGGCCGAACCATCGAGCAGCTCGATGCCGCTCAACGCCTGACTCCCGCGTCACTCACCAAGCTGGTGACGGCCTCCGCGGCGCTCCAGGCGTGGACACCCGACATGGTGTTCCGCACACGCCTGATCGCCACCGGGCTGGTTCGCGGCGACACGCTCCAGGGGAACCTCGTCGTGCTCGGGGCCGGCGATCCGACGCTCGATGATCAGTCTCTCTGGCAGATGGCCGCTCAGGTGCGCGGCGCGGGTATCCGGGTCGTGACCGGGGACCTGCGCATCGATCCCCTGCCGTTCGGGCAGGTCGCCTGCGGGGATCTGGACCGGTGCGCAGCCCTGCAGCGCAGTGACGACGCCTATAACGCACCGCTCGCGGCGTTCGGGGTGGATTTCGGCACATGGTGCGTGCGGATCACGCCGACCTGGCCGGGGGCGGCCGCTCAGGTGCGCGGCTGCGGCGTGAGCCGTCTGCCGATTCCGGTGGCAGGAGCGATCCGGACCGTTCCCCGGGGAGACCGGCAGACGTTCTGGGTCGAGCGGCGCACGGGGCCTGGTGGCGATCGGTTGCAGGTCGGTGGGGATATTCCGCTGGGTGAGGACCAGCGGGTCTATCGCGCCATGTCCGATCCCGTGCGCGGAGCGGGCCTGCTGCTGAAGGAGACCCTGCGCGAGATCGGCGTCCGGGTTGAGGGTCCGGTGGTGGTGCGCGACGGACCCGCGCCCCGGGAGCCGCGCGTGCTGGCTGGAGTCGAGGGTCTGCCCGTCGCCGAGCAGCTCTGGCGCATGCTCCAGTACTCGAACAACTACATTGCCGATGTGCTGACTCTGGATATGGGCTCGCAACCCGGCCGCCCCGATACGCTGGTTTCCG
>JAJYTX010000381.1 GCA_021792815.1 Pseudomonadota bacterium | reverse complement strand
GCTCTCAGACCGAGCGGCGCCAGCAGCGAGCGCAGCTTCGCGCCGATCGTGCTGCCGACGACGGCATTGCGCGCGCGCAGACCGGGCGGCACGACCTGCGAACTGTAGATGAGACGTATTCCTGTTCTCGCCATGGCGGCGAGAAGCTGTGAGACCAAGGGATGGTCAGCCGGCAACCCCGCCGCGGCGCAGTGCCCTGCCGCCAGCAGGAGCATCGCCGCTACATTCCGCAGACATCGCAATCAGTACCGCCGCCGCACGCCTCACCGGGCTCGAGCCGCACGAGCCCTCATGCGGATCCGTAACTCGCCGGAGACAGTCGTATCATAATGGAGTCCGGTCGTCGCCATGACCGCCGCCAGCGCTTGGTCCGGCGTCAGGCCGGCGATGGTCCCGGAGAGAACCGTGCGTCTGACGGCGGTGGCCGCATCCGCCCCGACCAGAACCAGCCGCAGTCCGGTCTCGTGCGCGTACCAGGCCAGAAACTCGGAAAGCGGCCGACCGTCGATCGGGAAATCCGGCACCAGCGCATCCGCCCACGCCCAACTCGGCCCGTAAGGCGCGACCCGCGTGCGCAGCACGTCACCGCCGCTCAGCACCTGGACACCCTCGCCCTGCGTCAGCGTCTGTTCGCGGGCATCACTCTCGGCCACGCGAACACGGCCACTGCGGACGCTGACGTCCATGGAAGAGGTGCTGACCTCCACCTGAAACTGCGTGCCCAGATGCGAGACGATTCCAAACGGCGTCTGCACAACCAGCGGCGGGCCGCCAGCGCCAGACGCGGCCGTTTCCGCGTAAATCCGCCCTTCGCTCAGGCGTACATGGCCGGCCCCGCCGATGCGCACCGTGCTGTCGGGACCGACGCGCATCGACACCGAGGCGACGGTCATGAGCACGAAACCGCTGGGTGCGGTGCGCACGGTCGTACCGACCGGCAGACGGCTGCCGGCCACGATCACCTGCCCGTCACCCGGTGCCCTCACCGTGACCTCGCCGCGCGCCGCCAACAGCGTCGCGTCCGAATCGGCCGCCAGCGGTTGGCGAAGCGTGAGCCAGAACAGACTGAAACCGATCGCGCCGATTGCGGCGGCGGCGGCCAGCCACAGGGAACGGCGGCGGAATCTGCCGCGCGAGACGGCTTCGCTCCAGGCCTGCTCCACGGCGATCCTGACGGACTCGTGCATCTGCGCCGACGGCGCGGGCCGTTTGCCTGCCGCCGCGATCAGCCGCGCGATCTCGTCCGACCCATCCGCCCGTCTGTCTCGTTCGGAATTCATTTTACTCCCCCGGTGCTCGGCGACAGCGAACTCCCGACATCCCTGAAGGCCTGTCGCGCGCGCGCGAGCAGGGACTGAACGGCGATGACGGTCACACCGAGCCGGGCGGCGATCGCCTCAACCGACAAATCCTCCAGATATTTCAGCTCCAGGACCCTGGCATAGCGGCTCGGCAGATAGTCGAGCGCGGCGTGCACCCGTCCCGCCAGATCCTCACGGTGCGCCACCGCTTCGGGTTCGGTTCCGGCATCGGCCGGGATGGACTCGAGTGTCGCGCGCGTATGCGGATCATCCTCCAGCTCGACCAGCCGGCTCACGTACGTCTGTTCGCGCACGGCGCGCGCCACATGCTCGGACAGTTCCCGCCGCGTGATCTGGCAGAACCACGTGAACAGACTGGCTTCGCCGCGATAGGTCTCCAGCCGGCGCACGCCACGGGTCAGAGCGTTCTGGACGACGTCACGCGCGGCTTCCTGATCGTCGTTCACCCGGCGCAACGCGAAACGGAACAGCCGCGGAAAGTAGTCGTCAAAGAACTCCCGGAATGCCGCGTGGTCACGCGACATCAATCTGCGCACGAGTTTCAGATCCTCTTCATGCATCCGCCGGCTCTCGCACCAAAGGCGACTAGAGTATTAGAGGGGGACGCGGCCGCAGATCAATCGCGGTCCGCGCGAGCCGGCCGGACGTCGGCCGGCCCTGCTGCGCCCGGCGAACAGGCGGCCGCCGCGACCGCGCTCCGTCCGGCACCGCTGAACATTTGAATCATCGATCTGTCATAATCGGCCACGATGAAACACAGCATATCCGGCATCCCCTTCGTAATCTGCATCACTCTGGGGGCACTCGGCTTTTTCCTGGCGCCCCCCCGTGCGAGCGCGGCTTCGGGCACCATCGCCACGACCTCCGCCAAGCTGCCGGCACCGGTGCAGACCGAGCGCTTCGTGCTCAAACCGGGCCAGACGGTGATCGGCCGGGTGCAGATCGTGCGGCTCGAGCCGCACCAGGTGCTCTCCGATATTGCCCGGCGGTTTGACGTGGGCAATGACGCGATCATGCATGCCAATCCCAAGGTGAACCCGTGGCTCGCTCCGGTCGGAACCCCGGTCATCGTGCCGACCCAGTTCATCCTGCCGGATGCGCCCCATGTGGGCATCGTGGTGAATCTCGCGGCGATGCGTCTCTTTTATTTTCCGCCGCACAAGCCCGGCCAACCGCAGGTGGTCATCACCCATCCGGTCGGGATCGGCCGGCTCGGCTGGCCGACGCCGACGGGCCTGACACGAGTCATCGCCCACGAGGCGCATCCGGTATGGATCGTCCCGCGTTCGATCCTGGCCGAGCATGCCCGCGAGGGCGTGCCCCTGCCGCGGGTGATTCAGGCCGGACCGACCAATCCGCTGGGTAATTTCGCGCTGCCGCTCGCCTGGCCCGGCTATCTCATCCACGGCACCGACAAGCCGGCCGGCGTCGGCCGGCGCGTCAGCCACGGCTGCATCCACCTGTACCCCGAGGACATCAAGCAGCTGTTCAGGATGGTGCCGAACGGCACGCCGGTCCGGGTCGTCAATCAACCCTACCTGTTCGGCTGGAAGCACCATCGGCTGTACCTGCAGGCCTATGGCCCGCTGCAGGATGACAAGCGACCGTGGAAGACCGACACCACCCTGCTCGGCAACATGTTGACGCCCAACCTCGTCCATGACCTCGCACGGGCACACCAGAGGATCGATTGGCCGCGCGTGGGCGCTCTGCTCGCCAACGCGAAGATCGTGCCGCTGCCGGTCTCGGGCCGAGGCATCGTCGGTGATGGCCTGGTCGCGACACGCGTGCAGAATCGCCTGCCCAAGGGCTCCGCCTGGAACGGCAAGACCCACCTGCCGCTGACCTCTGCCGAATTCCGCCGCATCATGGCCCGGTATGACGCCTCGAAGCACGCCAAACGGACCGTGGCGCGCCACGGCTCGGGCAGCAGACACCGCGGCGCACCGACGCAAGCGGCGAGGTTGACCGCGGTTCTGCCTTGACAGCGGAAGCGAACAGGTCGATCGTCCTTCCGACCGATCGCCGGGAGCCAGTCCGGCGGGCAGAGGGGACGGACCAGCGCCGAGCTGACTGCGCTCAACCCTCGGCTGCACGACCGGTCGCCGGCCGGCCCGTGGCCCGCGATCGCACGGTCGCTTCGGCCAGATAGTCCTCATCGGCGCCCACCTGGGCGCGGTGTTCGATGACGGACGTTTCGACGTGCGGATCGATCGCACCGGCGCGGCGCGCAGCCTCGATCGCCCGGTCGCGCGAGAGGCGCTTCGCGAGCTCGATTGCCTCATCAGCCTGTGGGAAATCCCGCAGTCCTGCCGGGTCGTGCACCCGAAAGACTTTGAACTCCGGCTGGTTCACCAGGATATCGCAGGTCTCGGACACCACCCCGGCGACCGCGCCGACGGCGTTGCACACGG
>JAJYTX010000380.1 GCA_021792815.1 Pseudomonadota bacterium | reverse complement strand
CGGGACCGGCTGGGATTGATCAAGACGAGCGCGGAGATCGAGACCCTGGCGCGCGAGGTCGAGGACAACGGCGATGTGTACTTCGTGCCGGCCTTTTCCGGGCTGTTCGCGCCGCACTGGCAGCCGGGGGCGCGCGGCGTCATCGCCGGACTGACCGGCTATGCGGGGCGGGCGCACCTGGCGCGCGCGGTGCTGGAAGCGACCGCCTACCAGACGCGCGACGTGCTCGCGGCGATGGAGCAGGACTCGGGCGCGGTGCTGACCGAGCTGCGCGTCGACGGCGGCATGGTGATGAACGAGCTGCTGATGCAGTTCCAGGCCGATATCCTCGATGTGACCGTGGTGCGTCCGCAGGTGATCGAGACCACCGCGCTCGGTGCAGCGTATGCCGCCGGTCTCGCCACGGGATATTGGCGGGGCAGGGATGATCTCGCCGCGAACTGGCGGGCGGAGCGGCGCTGGCGGCCGCAGATGAGCGCCGGACGGCGTGCTCACCTGTATCACTCCTGGCAGAAGGCGCTCGAGCGCTCGCTGGGCTGGGTCGAGTGAGCGAGGCTGCGGTCGGGTATCACGTGTCGTCAGGGCCCGTCCGCGACACGGAAACCGACAGGTCCTCCGAAGCGGCCATTCGCGGCCCCCGGTAGCCGGGATGCCCTTGATTTCGATGCCAGAAGTTCCGGCGCGATCTCGGCAACTGCGGAGATCGAGACAAGATTTCCCGACTGATTCAATCGATTGACGTTCGGCTTTCCGGCGGGGCCAGGGCGGTGCCCTGAGGGAAGATCCGGAACATGGCCGGCTGGTAGTCGATGTGGCTCGGGCGGCGGTCGTGGTCGCGTGACCTGAGCAGCTTCAAGATCGAGGCGATCTTCGCCTCTTCCGGCGCTGAGCGGCGCGTGGTCGAGGAGCGCCTTGGCCCCGTCCTCAAAACCGCACGGGCGCTGCAGATTGGTTTTCTGCGCGTGACGGGCGATTGCAAAGCGGCCGAACTGATCGACGTCCGGAATGCCGGTCATCGGTCCGGAGTGCCCCTTCAGAAGCCCGCGCGGGTTCGCCTTCAAGGACTCGACCCGCTGCTGCGGGCTGCTGCTCGCGTAAGCAGCAGGACTCGCGTCGGAACATCTCCCGGCAGCGCGGTGGCGTCGTGCACAGCGACATGCTGTCAACGTCCTCCTTCCGCAGGTGATGCACCGTCATCTGCCGCGCGTACGGTATGTATACCAAACATCAAGCGTCGCGCCTGGAATCTGCCTCAGCTCCGGAAGGTGGTCGGGCCCGAATGCCCGGACCCAGATCCCTGCTTCACGACCGCGATTGTGACCGAGGCCGCAGAAAGACTCGGCGCTCCATCCCCCCAAAAGAGGGGATGACGCGAACCGAAGGCCCATGTATTCATCTTCATGAAGCCTGTGCTCTCCTCAACGAAGAACATGGCCACTGTTCGCACCGACCGTTCTCCCAATGCCCGAATTCTCAGCTCCATCCATTTGCGCATTTCCGGGGCCCTGGAGCGCTGTCAGCGCGGCACCTCTGGGCCTCCATTGCATCGCGTCGCGCATTTCCCTGAAGCGATTGAATCTCAGCGGGTCCTTGGGCAGGGCTCCCGCCGTCCCGGTGCGCTGTATGCAAAGCCGGTCTGCCCATATCGGTTTGGACGACCCCGCATGCACGTTCTGATCGTCGATGATGGCGCTGTTCCGCGCCGGATTGCGCCGCCTGATCGGCTCGTGGTGTCCCGCAGCCTCGAGGAGGCGGCCGAGCGGGCCTGCAGGTCTCTGCGCCATCCGCCGGCGAAATGGCGCTCGATTCGCACGTTCCGGGCTATCGGGCGGCCGCGCGACAAGCATGACCGGCGTATCAAGACGCAGTGCGTGTCGCCGTGCGCAGATGCAGCCTGCGTGATGACCTGGCGCTGCTGCTGAGCAGTCAGATCGCGCTGCGCCGGGGCAATGGTGAATACGGGTCTCACATTCAACAAAACACGTTTGATATAGGTACTTGACATCGCAGTTTCACATAATATGCCCTGGGAAAGGTCATGCATTTCATCAGGTCCGGGTCTGGACCAAACTCGAATTGAACAGTCATTGAACCGGAAGCGATCCGCAGTTTTGGGAGGGCGGCATGGAAACAACATGTAACGTGAGCAATCCTGGGGCGCGGCCTCGGTGCCGTATTTCCGCAGCGCTCCCGGGCATCTTTCTGCTGTTCCTCGCCGCGATCGGTCCGGGCAGTGCGCCCGCCGCCGATCTCTCTCGAACCGGATCGCCACCGCGGTTGGTGCGCATTGCCGGCAGCGTGCCGGCAGCGCTCGCCCGCGCGACGCTGATCAGCAAGGCCGGTGCTGTCCGACGCGAGGCCGACGATCCGATGACGGTGACGCTCGTTCTCAAGCGCGATCGACCGCAGGCGTTTGCCCGTTATCTGCAGAGCATCTATCAGCCCGGGTCTCCTCGGTATCACCATTTTCTCACCCAGCGAGAAATCGCGAAGCGCTTCGGCCCCTCGCGGGCGGACTATGCACGCACGCTCACGTACCTGCAGGACGTGGGATTTAGGCTGCTGCGAGGGTCCGCCAACCGCCTGACCCTGACACTGCTGGGAACGCGGGCCATTGCCGAGCATGCGTTCGATGTCCGCATCCGCGACTATCGGCTCGGAGTTCGTCGCTTCCACGCCAACAGTGCCGATCCCGCCCTTCCGGCGGCAATCGCTGCGCACGTTCAGGCCATCGTGGGCTTGTCCGATCTCGCGCGGCCGTGGCACGTCGGCACCGGCGACGTCAATCAGGTGATCTGGAACCACCTCCCGTCCGAAGCCCAGTTCCTCATACAATGCTATTCGCCGGCGGCGGCGCAGGCGGTCCAAAATTTTGAAATCCCGGACCCGGGCCTGTTTGATGCCATCGAGGCGGTGACCGCTCCCGTCGCGTGTGAGTTGAACATGATCGCCGCGGCGTCGGCCAGTTACGGCGCCTTTCCGGATCCGACGCCGGGGTCCGGTCAGACGATCGGATTGTTGGAATTCGACAATTATCATCCATCCGACGTGCAGAATTACCTCGATCTGATGGGCGTCGGCAGCCGATTCAGCCAACTCTCGGAGGTCAACGTCGGACAGGGAGCGGGGGCGCCCGGTTCCGGTGAGGCGGAAGTACTGCTCGACATCGACATCGCGATGCAGCTGGCTCCCGGGGCGAATGTCGTCGTCTACGACGGCCGATTCAGCGGCGCCGGCAGCTTTCAGGCGATGTTCAATGCGATGATCAACGGCGGCGTCACGGTCATCTCCGACAGCTGGGCGAGCTGCGAGGACCAGGATCCGCCGGCGGATGTGCAAAGCCTCAACAGCATCCTCGCCAATGCCGCGGCTGCCGGCATCACGGTCGTTGCCGGCACCGGAGACGACGGCAGCACCTGTCTCGATGGGGCCGCGAATACGGTTGCGGTACCGGCCGACTCGCCCAACGTCACCGCCGTCGGCGGCACGACCGCCACGGCGACCGTGGCCGGCGCATACCAGAGCGAGCAGTGGTGGGATGGCGCCACACACACGCCACCGACGGGACAGGGGGGATTCGGCGTCAGCAGGATTTTCCCAGTCCCGAGCTACCAGACTTCATTCACGTCCGCTGCTGGGCGCTCCGTGCCCGATGTCTCGGCTCCTGCCGATCCCGCCGGGGGCTGGACGATCTGCGAGGCCGATCAGGGCGGCTGTCCCGCGCCGCTGCTGTTCGG
>JAJYTX010000379.1 GCA_021792815.1 Pseudomonadota bacterium | reverse complement strand
AGCGTCCCGAGCTGATCGGTCAGCAGCCGTGAGGCGCTGGCGAGCTCGAAATGCCAGGGCGGCCGCGGGCGCAGCGCCGTACCGCGCCGCAGCTCTTGCAGGGAACCGCCTTCGGCGATCAGCAGCTCCGCCGGCTTCAGCCGCTCGAGCTCGGCGGCGAGCGCAACCGCGCCGCGTTCCTCGAGCACCGTGAAGCGGCCTGCGGCGAGGTCGAGCCATGCGAGTCCGAAGCGCTCGCCCTCGCTCGCGACCGCGGCCACCAGCGTGTCCTGACGTTCATCGAGCAGCGCCGCATCGGTCACGGTTCCCGGCGTCACGATGCGTACGACTTCCCGTTCCACCGGTCCCTTGGATTTGGCGGGATCGCCCAGCTGCTCGCAGATGGCGACGCTCTCGCCCCGGCGCACCAGGCGGGCGAGGTAGCTCTCCACGCTGTGCACGGGCACGCCTGCCATGGGAATCGGCTGACCGGCGGACTGGCCGCGCGAGGTGAGCGTGATGTCGAGCAGCGCCGCGGCGCGGCGCGCGTCCTCGTAGAACAGCTCGTAGAAATCGCCCATGCGGTAAAAGAGCAGCACGTCGGGATGGCGGCTCTTGATGCGCAGGTACTGCTGCATTACCGGAGTATGATCTATGGTTTTGTTTTGCAAGGTTTTTTAAGTGGCGCAGGGCGTTCGGCCAGGTCACGGTACAGTATTGCTGAGCCGATGGATTCGGGCAAATCACGCGTCCTCCCGAGCGTCCGCCCCGGCCGGCCGGTCTTGCGCCTGAACAGGTGCCGCGTCGCGAGCACGTGCGTTCTGACCCGACATCGCCCGATGGGGGACCCTTCGGCCGAGCGTACCGGCCCAGGAGGGGCAGTCGGTGTGCGTGACTTCCCACCGCATCTCACCCGCCGCGCCTGCCGTGTTGCCTTCACCGTGCCCGATCCACGGTCCGTGACCTTGCTAGACTGCCGTCGATGCTGCGCATGGGTGACCGGGATCTGTATCAGCTGGCCGAGCGGGTCGGGCAGGCGCTGCGCGCGGCCGGATGGCGCATGGCGAGCGCCGAGTCCTGCACCGCCGGCTGGATCGCCAAGGCGCTGACCGATGTGGCCGGCAGCTCTCAGTGGTTCGAGTGCGGCTACGTGACGTATTCCAACGCTGCGAAGCAGCGCGACCTCGCCGTGTCGGCGCGCACGCTGGAGGAGCACGGAGCGGTGAGCGAGGCCACCGTGAGGCAGATGGCCGCCGGCGCCTCACGGATCTCCGGTGCCGAGGTGGCGGTGGCCGTCAGCGGCATTGCCGGTCCCGAGGGCGGGACGGTGGAGAAGCCTGTCGGCACGGTGTGGTTTGCTCTGGCCGTGCCGCAGCGGGACGTGATCTGCGAGATGCGCCGCTTCGAGGGGGACCGCGAGCAGGTGCGCCGCCAGTCCGTGGCGCACGCCCTGGAGCTGGTGCAGCGGATGCTCGCTCCCGCTGGCGCGAGCCGCCGGCTGTTCTTCGCGCTCTGGCCCGATGAGGCCATGCGCGAGGCCCTGGTCCACGCCTGCCGCAAGGACGTTCGCAGCAGCGGTGGCCGCCCCGTTCCGCCTTCCAACCTGCACCTCACTCTGGCTTTCCTGGACTCGGTGCCCGAAAGCCGGCTGGCGCAGCTGGTGGAGGTGGGACGCGCAGCGGGCGGGCGCTGTCCGGGGACGATCGAGGTGCGGCTCGAGCGGCTGGAACACTGGCCCGGGCCACGGCTGCTCTGTGTCCTGCCGGGCGAGCCGTCCGGCCCCGCAGGGACGCTCGCGCAGGGGCTCGTTGAGCAACTCAGTGCCGCCGGTTTTTCACCGGACATCAAGCCCTTCCGTCCGCATGTCACCGTGGCACGCAAAGTGATGCATGCAAGCTCCCTGCGGATGCAGCCTGTGGTTTGGCGCTTCGGCACCTTTGTCCTCGTCGAGAGCCGCACGCTCGAATCGGGTCCCGTATACAGTGTTGTCGAGAGCTTTCCACTGTAAGAGCGCGCCCATCGCACCGCGATCGGCCTGAACGCGGTGAAATAACAGTTCGCACGCAGATTAGCGGGCTGCTGCGGGGCGCGGCTTTATGGGATAATTCCGCGCAACTTCTTCCCCACACCACCACCCCGGGACAGCCAGATGGAAGACAATCGCAAGAAGGCGCTCGCCGCCGCATTGGGTCAGATCGAAAAGCAGTTCGGCAAGGGATCGGTCATGCGCCTGGGGGACGCGGCGGCCGCGTTCGACGTCGAAGCCGTATCGACCGGGTCGCTCGGCCTCGACATCGCCCTCGGTGTGGGCGGGTTGCCGCGCGGCCGGGTGGTGGAGATCTACGGGCCGGAGTCCTCGGGCAAAACCACGCTCACTCTGCAGGTCATCGCCGAAGTGCAGCGCGCCGGGGGCACCGCGGCCTTCGTCGACGCCGAGCATGCGCTCGACCCGACCTATGCCGAGAAGCTCGGGGTGAATATCGCCGATCTGCTCGTCTCTCAGCCGGACACCGGCGAGCAGGCGCTCGAGATCACCGACATGCTGGTGCGCTCCAATGCCGTCGACATCGTGGTGATCGACTCGGTGGCGGCGCTCACCCCGAAGGCGGAGATCGAGGGTGAGATGGGCGAGATGCAGGTCGGCCTGCAGGCGCGGCTGATGTCGCAGGCGCTGCGCAAGCTCACCGGCAACATCAAACGTTCCAACACCATCGTCATCTTCATCAACCAGATCCGCATGAAGATCGGTGTGATGTTCGGCAGTCCGGAGACCACCACCGGCGGCAACGCGCTGAAGTTCTACTCCTCCGTACGCCTCGATATCCGGCGCATCGGCGCGATCAAGAACGGCGAGGAAGTGGTCGGCAACATGACCCGGGTCAAGGTGGTGAAGAACAAGGTGGCGCCGCCGTTTCGCGAGGCCGAGTTCGAGATCATGTACGGCCTGGGGATTTCCCGCGAGGGCGAGATCATCGAGCTGGCGAGCAACCAGGGCATCGTGGAGAAGTCCGGCGCCTGGTATTCCTACAAGGGCAACCGCATCGGCCAGGGCAAGGAGAACGTGCGCGCCTATCTGCAGGGCAACCGCGAGGTCGCAAAGGAGATCGAGGCGGAATTGCGCACCCGGCTGCTGCCTGCCCGTCCGGTGCGCCAGAGCGGTGAAGCGGCGAGCGCCTGAAGGGAAATCCCCCGGCGCGGCGCGGCCGGTCCAGCCGGATTCGCTGCGGGGCGATGCCCGACCCTGCAGCCGCGCGCCGCGTCCCGATTCAAAGAGCATCCGGCGGAAAGCCCGTGGGGACCGGTCGTTCATCACCTGAATCGCGGGTCATCCGGACCGCCGCCCTGGCGGCGCTGGCGCGGCGCGATCATCTGACCGCCGAGCTCGGCCGGAAACTCCAGGAACAGGGCTTCGAGCCGGCCGCCACGGCAGCGGTGATCGCCGAGCTCACCGCCGAGCGGCTGCTCGATGATGCGCGCTGCATCGAGCGTTTCGTGGCGTCCCGGGCCGAGCGCGGGCAGGGGCCGGTGCGCATCGCCCGGGATCTCGAGTCCCAGGGGGCGCCGCCGGCGCTCGTCGAGGCGGCGATCGCGGCGGGTCCCGACTGGCGCACCGTGGCGCGAGCGGTCCGGCACCGCAAGTTCGGCACCGCCTCCCCGGCGTCCTGGCCGGAGAAGGCCCGCCAAGCGCGATTTTTGCAGTACCGGGGCTTTTCATCGGATCATATCCGGGCGGCTCTCGGGGCCGATTTCGAACTGGAC
>JAJYTX010000378.1 GCA_021792815.1 Pseudomonadota bacterium | reverse complement strand
CCATTTACGGCATGCCCATCCTGAACGCGGACAAGGCGAAGAATGTCATCGTGGTCAAGCGCGGCAAGGGCGCGGGATTCTCGGGGATCGAGAATGCACTGTTCTATCTCGACAACACCCGCATGCTCTACGGCGATGCGCAGAAAGCCGGCGCAGAGCTGATCCATGCGGTCAAGGCGATGGATTAGCGCCGGGCGAGCCGGTTCCGGGCGGAAACAGCCGCGTTCAGGTCGAGGCGCGGATCAGGGTCTGCCGCAGCACCGCGGTCCGGCGGTTCCGGGGCCATGTGGCATACGTGGCATGCCGGGCATGCCCGGCCGTTCCCCGCGCTGCAGCGGCCGCATCGGCCATTGCTGGTCCCGTTCGAGCCGGCGCTGCATCATCCGGTAGCGCATGCGCTCAATCATCCGTTGCCGCTGCGCGGGGGTGGCATGCTGCCAGCGGCGGCGCAGCATCCTGCGCCGCCAGGCAGGCAGTTGCTGGAATTCATGGAAGCTGCGGCGGATGGCCGCCTGCTGCCGCGCCGGCAGTCGCTGAAACTGATGCCACCGGCGGCGCAACAGCGCGCGCTGCGCGGGAGTCATGTGCTTCCACTTGCGAAAGCGCTCCCGGGCCTTGGCTTTCTCGGCCGGTGTCATGCTCAGCCAGCGCCGGCTGCCCCGCGCGAGCGCCCGCTGTCTGGCCGGCGCGAGGTCCGCCCAACGGGCCGCGAGCGGCGCAAGCAGTCGCTGCTGCGCCGGTGACAGAGCGGACCATGGCAGTGCAGCCACTGCGGCGATCGTGCTCCGGGGCCCTCCGGCCTGCTGTGCGGCTGCGCACAGGGGCGCCATCGCCAGCAACAGCATCAGCCCCAGGCTTCGCCATCGGTTCGTCATCGGCTGCCCACCGGGGAGGGATCCGGTCCGGCGGCAGGCTTCAGCGCCGGTGTCGACGCCGGCTTTTCCCTGCTCCGGGTCGCCGTGCCGAAGTTGAGTTTGGACAGATAGACCATCCAGCGTCCCCCGCCGGCTTGCCTTTCGTTCGAGGTCGGATCGGCGCTGCCGAGAAACTCGAGCAGCCCCAGGTCGACCGGCTGCGCCGGCGCGGCGCCCTTCGAGGGGGTCGCGGCATAACCGAGCGCCGGGCCAATCAGTGCCGTCAGCACGGTCACGGAGAGCGTCCGGCGCCACCGGTCAGTCGGCATGCCCGGACCCGCGGCCCGCGCTTTGGCGAACCCGCGCCTCGTACACGGCCCATTCGTAGAATCGGCCGTCGCCGTTCTCGACGAGGGGCAACCCATCACGATCGGTGAGCAGATCGAGATCACTGCTCGCCACTGCAGGGGTTGCCGACAGCGGTGAGACCGTCGGCAGCCTGTGCGGCCACAGCACGAGAGCGGCCACCGCCGCCGATCCCGCCGCCGCAAGCGGCAGCCACACCCGCCTTCTGCCCACCGCGAGCTGCCGCGCTCTGCCGCGCATCGCCTCAGCGACGGCCGCATTCCGCGCGTGGCTGAGGCGCGCGCGAACAGGTCCGGATGCCTGACGCGCACTCTCCTCGAGCAGTGCGCGCAACCGCTGTTCGAACGATGTCCTGTCGTCGGGGCAGGTCACAGGTATTCACCGAGCTCGGCGCGCAGGGTACGCAGCGCCCGGAAATAGTGGGTCTTGACGCTGCCCTGCGAACAGCCCATCGCCCTTGCGGTCTGCGCCACATCCAGCCCTTCAAGGGTCCGCAGCAGGAACACCTGCTGCTGACGCCGCGGCAGCCCGCCCACCGCCCGCTCCAGCGCGCGCAGGGTTTCGTTCAGCTCCAGCCGGCGCACCGGAGGCGGATCTTCGCTGGCGAGTTCCGCGATCGGATTGTCCTCCTCGCGCGAATCACCGGAGAAAGGCAACCAGGCCATCACCCGGTCACGCACACCACGCCGCCGTTGAACGTCGCGGATCCGATTCCGCAGGATCCGGTAGAACAGCGGCTTCCATTCCTCGGCCGGCCGGTGCGCGTAGGCCCTGGCGAGCTGCAGCATCGCATCCTGGACCGCATCGAGCGCGTCGTCCTCGTGACGCAGCGCCGCCTGAGCGATCTTGAAGGCTCGCAACTCCACGCCCGCCAGGAACTGGCCGAGCGCCCGACCTCCGACATTGGCACTGGGATCGAACACATCCACGTCGCCGCGTAAGGCAGCCGGCATGCTATAAGGCAAGGCGAGCGTAGCAGACTCGGACATGGCGGGTATAACGCGACGGCGTCTCCGTCGGTTGACAGCGACGGCGACGGTGGAGTCCGTTCCGGGACCTCTCTGCTTTCCCATGAGATCACGACAAAGCCACCCGGCGGATGACCGGCACACACGATATCGCTCCCATCTTGCGCGTGGCGCTCGCCACACCGCTGCGTCGCCTGTTCGACTACCGGTCCCCCGCGGGCCCCGCGCAGATCGATCCAGGCACCCGGGTACGCGTGCCATTCGGGCGCCGTCAGCTGATCGGCGTCGTCATGCAGATCGCGAGCCGCTCGGAGATACCCGGGAGCAAACTCAAGCCCGTCGTGGAAGCGCTGGACAAGCACCCGGTCTTCGACGGTGCCCTTCTCGAGCTGATGACCTGGGCGGCGGGCTACTACCACCACCCCATCGGCGAGGTCATCGGGGCGGCGCTACCGAAATCGCTGCGTCTCGGGGCCAGCCTGAGGGCGATGGAGGAACGATGGCATCTCACCGAGTCGGGCGAGGCCGCGTGCGCCAGCGACGAACCGCGCCGGGCACCCCGGCAGCGCCGGCTGCTCGTGACGCTCGCCGAAGGACCGGCGACGGCGGCCACGCTCGAAGATCGGTTGGGATCCTGGCGTGACGCGGCGCGGGCGCTGCGGGCGCGCGGCTGGATTGCATCGACACCCGTGCCGCCGGCAGGCGAACCGGCAGGGGTCCCGCTCCCGCGAACCGCACACCCCGGGCCGGCGCTGAACGAGGAACAGCAGCAGGCCACGCAACGGATCTGCCAATCCATCGATGCCTTCGGCGCCTTCGTCCTGCACGGTGTCACGGGCAGCGGCAAGACCGAGGTGTACCTGAGGGTCACCGAGGCCACTCTGGCGAAGGGCCGCAGCGCACTGGTGCTGGTGCCGGAGATCGGCCTCACCCCGCAGCTGGTCACCCGGTTCCGCGAGCGATTCGGGCTCGGCATGGCGGTGCTGCATTCGGCGCTGACCGACCAGGAGCGGCTGGCGGCCTGGCGCGAAGCGTACAGCGGGCGGGCCCGAATCGTGCTCGGCACCCGCTCGGCCGTATTCGCACCCGTGCCACAGCTCGGCGTCATCATCGTCGACGAGGAGCACGACGCGTCATTCAAACAGCATGAGAGTGGCTTTCGGTACTCGGCGCGCGATCTGGCCGTGGTGCGCGCGCAGCGGGCCACGGTACCGGTGGTGTTGGGCTCGGCGACCCCGGCGATCGAGACCCTGCACAATGCCGAGTCCGGCCGCTACACACTGCTGACGTTGACCAGGCGCGCCGTCCAGGCGGTCTCACCGCGGATTTCGTTGATCGACCTGCGCGCGAACGCGCACCATGCGGGACTGTCCACACCGGCCGTACAGGCCATCGAGCGGCACCTGGGCGCCGGGGGCCAGGTGCTCGTATTCCTCAATCGGCGAGGCTACGCTCCCACGCTGCTGTGCACGGCCTGCGGCTGGATCGCACCGTGCACAGACTGCGACGCACGGCTCACGGTGCACCGGGCGGCGCGCCGCCTGCGCTGC
>JAJYTX010000377.1 GCA_021792815.1 Pseudomonadota bacterium | reverse complement strand
CACGTCGGGGCGGAGTGCCGCGCCGTGCAGCACGGCGTCGGCCTCATCGAAACGTCCAGCTACGGCAAGATCGAGGTGAGCGGACCCGCGGCGGAGCAATGGCTCTCGCGCCTGATGGCGAACCGGGTGCCGCCGGTCGGGCGCATCGCGCTCAGCCCGATACTCAACGAGCGGGGCAGACTGATCGGCGATTTCACCCTGTGCCGGCCGGCTGCCGAGCGGGTGCTGCTGGTGTGCACCTACGCCGCGGAGAACTGTTATATGCGTTGGTTCGAGCGGCACCTGTCTGCGGGCGTCACGCTGCGCCCGTGTACGATGGAGCATGTCGGGCTGGCGATCGCCGGTCCGGCATCGCGGGCGCTGCTGCAGGAACTGGTGCGCGAGGACGTCTCGAATGGCGCCTTCCCCTTCCTGTCGTTCCGACGGCTCGACATCGGGATGATTCCGGCGCTGGTCGGGCGGATCTCCTTCACCGGCGAGCTCGGCTACGAGATCTGGGTGAGTCCGGAGTATCAGCGCGCGCTGTATGACCTGTTGGTTTCCGCGGGCGCCGGCCGCGGACTGAGGCCATTCGGCGCCCGGGCACTCAATGCGTTGCGGATCGAGAAGGGCTTCGGCACCTGGACGCGCGAGTTCCGGCCGATCTACGGGCCTTTCGAGGCCGGTCTCGGCCGGTTCATCGACTTCGGCAAGGAACGGTTCATCGGCCGGGCGGCCGCCCTCGAGGAGCGCGATCACGGCGGCGAGCGGCGCCTGGCGATCTTCGCGGTGAACGCGGCGCAGGCCGATGCCATCGGCGACGAACCGATCTGGCACGACGGCAAGGTCGTCGGCTGGGTGACCTCGGGCGCCTTCGGCCATCGGGTCGGGCGTTCGCTCGCGCTCGGCTACATCGAGTCGGGTCTGCGGCATGAGGCCGGGGGGTTTGAAATCGAGATCCTGGGGGAGCAGCGGGCGGCGCAGCGGCTGGACGGGCCCCCCTATGACACGAACGGCGCGCGCATGCGCGCCTGAGACGGAGTGAGCCGATGCGGCTGCAGGACATCGAGACTTTCGTGGTCGGCAACCCGCCGCCGCACTTCGGCGGACGGTATTTCGTGTTCTGCAAACTGCTCTGCGCCGATGGAGTGCACGGGGTGGGGGAGGCGTATGGTGTGCCCTTCCATCCGGAGCTGGTGGCGCGCATGCTGAAGGATGTGTTCGGACGGTATCTCGAGGGCGAGGATCCCCACGACATCGAGCGGATCTGGCGCCGCGTGTACTCCTCGGGGTATTCCCAGCGGCCCGACCTGACGCTCATGGGGGTGTTGAGCGCGCTCGAGATGGCCTGTTGGGATATCATCGGCAAGGCGGCCGGACAACCGGTGTACAAACTGCTCGGCGGCCGCGTGCACCAGCGGTTGCGCACCTATACGTATCTGTATCCCCGGCCCGCAGACCGATCCGATGTGTACCTCGATGCCGACCTCGCGGCCGAGCGAGCCGCGGAGTACGTCAAGGAAGGCTTCACGGCGCTGAAATTCGATCCGCTCGGTCCATACTCGGCGTTCGACGGCCGCCAGCCCTCGCTCGCGGCGCTCGATCGGTGCGAGCGCTTCATGCGCCAGCTGCGCGCGGCGGTCGGCTCGAGCGCCGATCTGCTGCTCGGCACGCACGGGCAGCTGACGGCAGCCGGGGCACTGCGCCTCGCACGGCGCATCGAGCCGTATGATCCGCTGTGGTTCGAGGAGCCGGTACCCGCCGATGCGCCGGGGGAGATGGCGAAGGTCGCGCGCTCGTGCCGGGTACCGATCGCCGCCGGCGAGCGGCTCGCCACCAAGTACGAGTTCGCGCGGCTGCTCGAGACCGGGGCCGCGGCCATTCTGCAACCCAATCTCGGCCGGGTCGGCGGGATCCTGGAAGCGAAGAAGATCGCCGCGCTGGCCGAAGCGCGCCACGCGCAGATCGCGCCGCACCTGTACTGCGGCCCGGTGGTCGGCGCGGCCAATATCCAGCTCGCGGCGTGCAGCGCGAATTTCCTCATGCTCGAGGGCATCGAACGCTGGCAGGGAATGCACGCCGCGCTGCTTCGCAAGCCCATCTGCTGGCAGGACGGTTACGTGATCCCGCCGGTCGAGCCGGGGCTCGGCATCGAGCTCGATGAGCGTGTCGCCCGCAGCCACCCGTATACCGGAGAGGCCCTGCACCTCGAGATGGCCGCCGAGCCGGTTGCGTAGCGGGGTGACGCCGGCGGGCCTCGGCTCAGCGCTGGGCGCTCTGCCAGTTTCGGGCCACGTAGTAGGGGGCGTCCTCGGGCGGCAGCGGCGTGCGGCCGCGGATGTGGTCGGCCGCCTTTTCCGCCAGCATGATGGTCGGGGCGTTGAGGTTGCCGGTGGTGATCGAGGGCATGATGGAGGAGTCGACCACCCGCAGCCCCTGCAGGCCGAGCACGCGGGTCTCGCTGTCGACCACGGCCATCGGGTCCGACACCGCGCCCATCCTGCACGTGCAGGACGGATGATAGGCGCTCTCGACGTGCTGGCGGATGAATGCGTCGATCTCATCGTCCGAGCGCACCTGTTCGCCGGGCTGGATCTCGCGGCCGCGATAGGCGTCGAACGCCGGCTGTGCGAAGATCTCACGCGTCAGGCGCACGCAGGCGCGCATCTCGATCCAATCGTCGGGATGCGACATGTAGTTGAAAAATACCTTGGGTTTCTCGCGCGGATCGCCCGAGGCGAGTCGCACCCAGCCGCGGCTTTTCGAGCGCATCGGCCCCACGTGCGCCTGGAAGCCGTGCTCCCTGGCGAGCGAGGAGCCGTCGTAGCGGACGGCCAGCGGCAGGAAGTGGTACTGGATGTCCGGGTAGCGGATCCCGGCGCGGCTGCGGATGAAACCGCCGGTCTCGAAGTGGTTGCTGGTGCCGAGACCGTCCTTGCGCAGCATCCAGCGCGCGCCGATCATCGTCCGGCGCCAGAGGCCGAGCTGCGCATACAGCGTGATGGGCGCCTTGCAGGCGACCTGAAAATAAAACTCCAGGTGATCCTGCAGATTCTCGCCGACTCCGGACAGATCGCACACCGGCGCAATGCCGTGCGCGGACAGCTCCCGGGCCGGTCCCACGCCGGAGAGCTTCAGCAGCTGCGGCGACTGGATCGGCCCGCAGCTGACGATGATTTCGCGCCGGACGCGTGCGATCCGTGGCTGGCCGCCGCGCAGATACTGCACTCCGACGGCCCGGCGACCCTCGAACAGGATGCGTGTCGCGAGCGCGTGCGTCCGTACCGCGAGGTTGCCGCGGCGCATGGCAGGCCTCAGGTAGACGTTGGCGGTGCTGGCGCGCCGGCCTTCCCCGACGGTCATGTCCATGCGTCCGAAGCCTTCCTGCTGGAATCCGTTCATGTCGTCGGTAACCGGATAACCGGCCTGCCGGCCGGCCATGAGCCAGGTGCGATGCAGCGGATTGGTCAACAGGCCGTATCGGGTATGCAGTTTGCCCTCAGTGCCGCGATAGCGATCGGCGCCGCCGTTGCGCCGCTCGGCGCGCTTGAAATACGGCAACACGTCGGGATACGCCCAGCCGTCGGCGCCTTCCGCCTGCCAGCGATCGAAGTCGAGCGGGTTGCCGCGCACGTACACCAGGCCGTTGATCGAGGACGAGCCGCCGAGCACCTTGCCGCGCGGAGTGTGCAGGCGGCGGCCCCCGAGGTGGGGCTCGGGCTCGGTATAGAAGAACCAGTTGTACTTCGGCATGTTCATCGGGAT
>JAJYTX010000376.1 GCA_021792815.1 Pseudomonadota bacterium | reverse complement strand
CCTGGCCCTCGAGCTGCTCGACGAGCGCCCCCTGGTCGGTATAGGTCATCTGCGCCACCAGGTTCTGCCTGACGAGGACCGCATACCGCGCCAGGTCCGCGCGCGCGCCCGCGAGCTGCGCGCTGTCACGCTTCAGCTGGCCCTGTGCCTGGGCGAGCGCCGCCTGGTAGGGACGCGGATCGATCCGGGCGCACAGCTGCCCTTTCTTCACCCGGGTGTTGTAATCGCAATAAACATCCCGGATGACTCCCGATACGTACGATCCGACAATGATCGTCATGACGGGGTTCACCGTGCCGGTGGCGGTGACGGTGCGCGACACGTCCCCGCGACTCAAAGGCGCCGTGATATAGGTCGTTGGCGGCGCGGGGCGCATCAGCCACCAGCCGGCGGCGGCCGCGATCACCCCGACCCCGAGCACGCCGGCGAGCAGACCGATCCAAGGCACGCGTCTGCGTCGCACCGGGGTTTGGTTCCCGGGCGCACCGATACCGTCTCCGGGATGGTCGGCGCCCACACTCTCCTCTGCGGCAACACGCGGCGCGTACAGGCCGGCGGATTGCATCATGACCTGCCCGAGCACTGTGAGCCGTGGTCCGCTGCGCGCCTATCCGTAGAGCCCGCAGTGGCCAGCCGGGTCTGCCCGGCGCGGCCCACCGCGGGCCGCGCCGATTGGTTGTAGGGATTTCTCCGAATGATCAGCCGCCCTCAGATGCGTGTATGAGACGGCCTGCAGCCAGGAAAGGTCTGCATGACCCGGGAGGCGGACGGCCATGAGCGAAAACCAGGTGGGATCGGCGTCGCTGCCGTCGCGAAACGGTATCACACTGCCCGCCCGCGCCATCCTGTCGCTCCCCCCCCCAGAAAATGACACGGGCATGACGCTGAGCGGCGCGCTCGCGTTACGCCACTCGACGCGGGAGTATTCCGAGCGGATTCTCGCCCTGCAGACACTGTCGAATCTGCTCTGGGCCGCCTATGGCATCAACCGTCCCGGAGGCGAACGTACGGCGCCGTACTGGCGTCACATCATGGTGATCGACATCCTGGTGGCCATGGCCGGCGGTGTGTGGCGTTATGAGCCGGCGCAGAACACTCTGTTGCCGCATCTGTCCGCCGATATCCGCGCACAGACCGGACTGCAGGACTTCGTGGGTGTCGCGCCCATCGAGCTGATCTACGTTGCCCATGGCGAACGGATGAGCGAGCTGTCGCGCGCCGAGCGCCGCCTGTACGCTTCGGTGGATGCGGCGTTCATCGGCCAGAATGTGTACCTGCACTGCGCGGCCGAAGGGCTGGGCACGGTATTCCGCGCAGCGATCGACTATCCGAAACTCACCCGCGCGCTGAATCTGCCGCCGGAGCAGTTCGTCACCTTTGCCCAGATGGTCGGCTACCCGCGAAGCGGCGCCTGAGGTCGGCCGGGACAGCGCCGGCGCGAGGGACGGTCGGGGCTCGGCAGCCGGCCCCGCCTGGGATGCGGAACCCGCGTTCGAGTAGGGGCCGGCGCAAACCCGTTGCAGCGCGCGATCCCGGCGCCGATCCGGCGCTTGATACGCATCAAGGCGCCGCGGTCGCGGCCCACCATAGCATTCATTCCGGATCGACACAGACGCAAGAGGCGTTGCCGTGCACCGGAGCCGCTCGAGACCATGACACCGTGCAGTAAACCCGTCTCAGAGACGGATGTGTGCATCGTCCCTGGCAGCGGTGCGCCCGCGGGCCATCCAGGGTCGCGATGAGTGTGAGCGAACCGGACGAAGTGCTTGCGGCGCTCGACCGTCTGTTCGTGCGCGCGCTGCTCGCACTCGGGGAAGCCGGGCAGTCGCAGCGCCACACGGCGTGTACGCTCGCCGCCTCGGCCTGGTCGGTCCTGCGCCAGTCGCGGCCCCGCGAGGCCGAACGCTTCAACGGTGCATTGCACAGTCTGACCCGTGTTCATCATTCCCGCAAGCGAGAGGAGTCTTCCATGTCACAGCCCGAGATTCTCGATGTCCGCCAGCTCATCCCCATGGACCGTCACCGCCGGATCTTCGAAACCTACGCCAGGCTCACACCCGGCGAGAGCTTCGTGCTCGTCAACGACCATGATCCGAAGCCCCTGTACTACCAGTTCGAAGCGGAGCACACCGGCGAGTTCTCCTGGAATTACCTGCAGCAGGGACCGGTCACTTGGCAGGTGCAGATCGGCCGCACAGCCGCTCAGTCCTGAATGCCGAAGTGCGCCTTGGCGATCGGCGTCATCCTCTGCGGTGACCACGCCGGCAGCCACACGAGCTCGATCTTCGCCTCCGTGGCTCCCGGAAGGCTCATGCAGCACTCATGGACACCTGACATGAGGTAATCCTGCGCCGGACACCCCGGCGTCGTCATGGTCATGCGGACCGTGATGACGCCGGCCTCAACCTCCACCTGATAAATCAGGCCCAGATCGACGATGTTGTAGCCCAGCTCCGGATCGAGCACCGCGCGCAGCGCCTGCAGTACGCACTCCCGGTCCAATGCCTGCCCGGCCGCCATCAGCCGGCCCGCCGGATCAGAAGCCTCACCCCCTCCTCCCCCTTCTCGGTGCGGCTCAGCGCTGCGCGCGCCTGCAGCTCCGGATACAGAAACACCGGATCGCGCTCGTTGAGCACCTCGAGCACCTCTCCGGGGGCGAGGTGCTCGAGCGCATCCAGAATCCGCATCATCGGCTCCGGCGGCTGCAGGCCGCGGTTGTCGAGAAACCGGCTCGGCCGCGGCCAGTCCTCGGCAGCGGCAGCGGCGGCGGCGGGCAGCGCGGGCGCCGGCTGGCCCTGCGGTGAGAACAGCACCTCCCAGTCCGCCTCACCGTGGCGTATCGACTGGTGGTCGAAGCCCTTGCGGCCGAGCAGCGCGTACAGCGGCAGCGGCTCGAAGGGCGCGAGCAGCCGCAGCGCCTGGCCCGGCGCAAGCGCGCCGACGGCGTTCAGGATCCGCGGCAGAGGTTCCCCTCCGCGGCGCAGCTCTTCGCGGACATCGAGTGTGAACGGTTCAGACATGGTCAGCCCCTCTGGTCCGGAACACATGCAGCGGTGGATGTTTCGCTGCGCCGCAGGCGCACATAATGAGCGCGCCACGCGCGCCAGAATTCTCTCACGAGGCCCAGCGTTGCGCAGGCCAGGATGGCGACGCTCAGCCGGAACAGGCGCGTATCTCCGGCCAGCCCGCACAGCCCACCCGCCAGCACCGCCAGAAAATACAGCGCAAACCACGCATGGCTGCGCTGCTCGTCGACCAGATCCTGCACCCGCGGCACGGCCCCGCGGCCGAGGCTGCTGCCGTAACGGCTGAGCCAAGTGAGGAACGGAATGATCTTGTACAGCTGCGTGAGCCCGAGACCGCTGAGCCAACCGAATACCACCAGGAAAACAATGAGCGGCGCCTGCGCGCCGAGACGGCCGCTGACGAGCAAACCGAGCGCGAGCGCCGTGCCGAGCCCCAGGCAGGCGAAGGCGCCGAGAGCGGCGCGGTTGTGCGCTTCGATGACCCGTCGCTTGCGCGTGCGATAGATCCGTACCAGGTCCCACAGATAAATCGCCACGGCGATCGCGATCGCCACGTCGCCGCTCGATTCCGCGATCCGCAGCCACTGTGCGCTGACCCACAGGCGGGCGAGCCCCGCACCGATGGCCACGGCGAACCCCACGGTCCCGAGAACGTGCACGCACTCTCCCGGGATTCCGCGCTCCTCCGGAGCGAGCATGAACATCGGCAGCAGTTTGTAG
>JAJYTX010000375.1 GCA_021792815.1 Pseudomonadota bacterium | reverse complement strand
GTGAGCGCAAGTGATCCGTACAGTCGCACCGTGAGCTGCGCGACCGAGGGCAGCAGTCTTTCCTCGGCGATGCTCAGCAGAAATTCGCGTGCCGCGCGCATCGGTCCCATCGTGTGGGAGCTCGACGGTCCGATGCCGATCTTGAAGATGTCAAACACGCTGAGAGACATGGCAGCACCCTCCCGCCCCGAAACTGTTCACGCGAGCCGCGCGGATCGCGAGGTGCGCCGCCGCAGCGGCCTTTCGCGCGCGCCCCAGAGCAGGGCTTGGCGCTCCGCGGGATGGGCATGCAGAGCGGATCCCGGCTGTCTGCCCGAAGCCGCGCTGCAAGCGTCCCGGCTGGCCATCCGAGTGCCTTTCCGGCCCGTTCCAGGGAACGTTCCGACCCCCCGGGGGCGCTCATCCGTGCTCACGCACCCATTATCAGCCGCAGCGGGTCCCCGGGACTTGTCTCACCGCGACAGCCCGCGCCTCAACCGCGACCCCGCAGCCGGCGCAGTACGCGCCGCTGGTGCTTGTCGGGGCGCTCCTGTGGTCGGGGCGCGAACGCTGCGGCGAGGCGCATTCGCGCGGCGAGTTCGGTGCGGCGCGCCTGGCTCGCCTCGCTCTCCCGGTAATACCGCAGCGCTTCGCAAGCCGGTCCCCGCCTGGCCGGAATGGCGAGCACCGCACATTCGAATTCGATGGCTCCACGCATGAAGCTCAGCTGGTCGCCCGGGCGCAACGCATGCGACGGCTTGACGCGTCGGCCGTTGACGTGAACCTTGCCGCCGCTCACGGCCTGCGCGGCCAGAGAACGTGATTTGAAGAAACGCGCCGCGAAAAGCCACCGGTCGATGCGCGCCGTGCCGTTGCCGGCGCCCGATTCCGCTGCGTCGCGGGTGCTCATGCCGATAGGATACGCGGCGCAGCACTGCTGTCGTGGACGCAAAAAGCCTATACGATCGGTTCACGTCGGCGTAGAATCCTCGCCTCTGCGGGCCTCGGCCGCGGAGATCGGAGCCGTAAAGCCCTCGGGCTGAATGCCCCGACTGTCTTATTGCCAGAAAGCCCCCCGAGGGGCTTTTTGTTTTTGATGGGTCGACAAGATCGCTGCGAGCGGTTCGGCATGGCCGGCTGCCGACCCGGGAACGGCTCGGGCGTTGCAGGTGGTCCGTGCGAGCGGTGGGCGCGGTGAGCGGGCGGGCAGGAGCCCGGCGCGAAGCAGGGATCGGGGAACGGACCGGATCCCAGGAGGGAACGGATGGACTGGGTCGCTTTAGAGTAACGAGGCGGGCCGTGTGGCCCTTTTTGTTTTTTGGGGCCCCAGGCCGCAGGAGCATCGATGTCGGCGACATTGCGAGAGCGGCTCATCGCCCTCATTGAGCCCTTGCTGGGACGGTTGGGCTACGAGCTGGTGGACCTCGAGCACAGCGCGGGCCGTGGCAGTGCCGTGGTGCGGCTCTATATCGACCGTCCGGACGGTGTGGGCATCGAGGATTGCGAGCGTGTCAGCCGCGAGGTGTCCGCGCTCCTCGACGTCGAGGACCCGATCCCCACGGCCTATACCCTCGAGGTTTCCTCGCCGGGATTCGATCGGACGCTGCGCACCCGGGCGCATTTCGAGCGCTTCGTGGGTTCGCGGGTGTTCGTGGAGCTGTGTGCGCCACGGGACGGGCGTCGCCGCTACACCGGGACGCTGCTCGCGGTGGATGACAGCGGGCTGGTGCTGCAGGTCGATGAGCAGCGGGTCGCGGTGAGTTTCGCGGAAGTGGGCAAGGCCAGGTTGGCAGGTTAGGCTGGCGTGTCGGGTTGGGCTGCCGGTTGCAGAGGTGATAGTAGTGAACAAGGAAATCCTGATGGTTGTCGATGCCGTCTCCAACGAGAAGGGCGTCGACAAAGAGGTGATTTTCGAGGCCCTCGAGGCGGCGCTCGCCTCGGCTACGCGTCGCAAGCACGGCGAGGAGTGGGACGTGCGCGTGGCGATCGACCGCAAGAGCGGCGATTACGAGACGTTCCGACGCTGGAAGGTGTTCGCGGATGACTCCAACGAGCTGCAGGCGCCCGATCGGGAGCTGCGCCTGGAGGATGCGCGCGACCTCGATCCGAACGCCGAGGTCGGCGGTCTGGTCGAGCAGCCGATGGAATCGGTCTCCTTCGGCCGCATTGCCGCCCAGCAGGCCAAGCAGGTCATCGTCCAGAAAGTTCGCGAGGCCGAGCGCCAGCAGGTCGTCGACGCCTACCGGGACCGCGTCGGCACGCTCGTCAGCGGCGTCGTCAAGCGTGTCGACCGCAACGGGATCTACATCGATCTCGGCTCCAACGCGGAAGGATTCGTGCCGCGCAGCGACATGATCCCGCGCGAGCAGGTCAAGGCCCAGGATCGCATCAAGGCCTTCCTGCGCGAAGTGCGCTCCGAGCTGCGCGGACCGCAGTTGTTCCTGACCCGCACCGCACCGGAGTTTCTGATCGAGCTGTTCAAGCTCGAGGTGCCCGAAGTCGGCCAGGGACTGATCCACATACTGGGCGCGGCGCGTGATCCAGGCGTGCGCGCCAAGATCGCCGTGCGCAGCACCGACCCACGCATCGATCCGGTCGGCGCCTGCGTCGGCATGCGCGGCTCGCGGGTGCAGGCGGTCTCCAACGAGATCGCCGGCGAGCGGGTGGACATCATTCCCCACGACGAGAACCCAGCGCAGTTCGTCATCAATTCCATGTCGCCCGCGGAGGTCATGTCCATCGTCGTCGACGAGGATTCCCACAGCATGGATATCGCAGTCGCCGAGGACAAGCTTTCCCAGGCGATCGGCCGCGGCGGACAGAACATCCGCCTGGCGAGCCAGCTCACCGGCTGGGAGCTCAACGTCATGACCGAATCGGACGCCGAAGCCAAGAGCGAGACCGAGTCCAAGACTCTCGTGCAGCTGTTCATGAAGCAGCTCGATGTCGATGAGGACGTCGCCACCATCCTGGCGCAGGAGGGATTCTCGACCATCGAGGAAATCGCCTACGTTCCGCAGACCGAACTCGCCTCCATCGCCGAGTTTGACGAGGAGATCATCAAGGAGCTGCGCAATCGCGCACGCGACGTGCTGCTGACCCAGGCGATCGCCAGCGAGGAGTCGCTCGAGCAGGCCATGCCGGCCGATGATCTGCTGCTGCTCGAGGGGATGAGCCCGGATCTGGCACTGGCTCTGGCGCGACGCGGGGTGTGCACTCGCGAGGATCTGGCCGAACAGTCGGTCGACGACCTATCGGACATCGAGGGTCTGGCCCCGGAAGAGGCGGGCAAACTCATAATGACCGCGCGGGCGCCTTGGTTCGCGGCGAGTCACTGACCGGGGGTGCATGAGCTATGGCGGAAGTGACGGTAGCCCAATTTGCCGAGGTCCTGAAGGTCCCCGTGGATCGGCTGCTCGTGCAGCTCGATCAAGCCGGGATCCAGGTGAGCGGGCCCGAGGACCGCATCAGCGATGATGCCAAGCTGGAACTCCTGACCCATCTGCGCCGCAGCCATGGGGCGGTGGCGGCTGCCGAAGGCGATGCGGCGCCGCGGCGCATCACGTTGAAGCGCAAGACGCAGAGCGAGCTGAAGCTGGCGAGCGTGCAGGGGCGCTCTCGCACCGTGAGCGTCGAGGTGCGTACCAAACGCACCTACATCAAGCGCGGCGTGCTCGAGGAGCAGGCACGCAAGCAGCACGATGAGATCGAGCTGAAGCGGCGTGAGAGCGAGGAAGCCGAGCGCCTCGAGCGGGAACGGCTCGAGGCCGAGCGCCGCGAGCA
>JAJYTX010000374.1 GCA_021792815.1 Pseudomonadota bacterium | reverse complement strand
CCCCGAGGAGACTGCGCAGCGAGATCGGCTCCTCGAACTCCACGCGCGTGTCGCGGCCGTTGAACAGCACCTGCAGCACCTTGCGCAGGCGCGTGGTGAGCGCCCAGTTCTCTCCGAGCAGCAGTTGGAACCAGGACTTTTCCCGCTGCGGCGCCCTTCCCCAGTACACCGCGACGGGCACCAGGTCCACTTCGAGGTCGGGATCCGCATCGAGCGAGCGCAGAAGCTGTGCGATCTGTGGCGGAGGCCGGCGGTCCAGGCGCTCGTTCCAGACGCCACGCAGGCGGCTGAGGTAGAAGTACGAATGCAGAGTGCCGCCGGCTCCGGCGAGACGTTTGCCCGGGCGAGGGAACTTGAACCGCGCGCAGACGTTCTGCAGCACCGCCAGATCGGCGGCGCTGCGCCGCTCGAGCACGTAACACACCGGATGGCCACGGCCCCGCAGACGCGCCCCGGCGTCCTCGGGCACCACCTTGAAACGCACCCACAGCGCGAGCAGCCGATGCAGCAACCAGTTCATGTTCCCCGAAGAAGGCGCGATCGTCCGCGCGGAAGTTTAGCGAAGGCGCCCCACCGTCGCAGGCAGGATGGTGCCTGGGGGCGGCAGCGCGCCCGTTTCGCGCAGGCCCCGCCCTCGCAGGCAGCGCGGGGCTGCGTCGTGACTATTCGGGCGTGAGCCCGGGCAGGTCGAGCGCAATCAGAAAGTACTCGAACAGGTGCTGGATGACGGGGATCTGATTGTGCAGGTTGTGGTCACTGTCGAGAAGGTGAAGCGCTGCGTGGCAGCTCTGCGCGAATCGCACGCTGTGTTCGAAGGGCACGACATCGTCCCCCCAGCCGTGCACCACCGCCGTGGCGCAGTCGACGATGCCCTCACGCAACGGCGGGAGCTCTGCGAAATACAGGGCGGGCGCCATGAGGAACAGCCCTCGCGCGTGCAGCATCGAGGCAGACGCGACCGCGACGTAACCCCCGAGGCTGGAGCCCACCAGCACCAGATCACCGGTCAGCTCCTTGCAGAATTCCGCGAGTTTTGCGATCCGGGCCCGCGGTTCGTCGATACCGCGGTAATCGACGGAATGGACCGCGTATCCTTCGCCGGACGCGATCTCGGCCAGCGCCGAGATCTTGCGTCCCCACGGTCCGCTCGCCTGGCCATGGGAAAAAACCACATGCCGCTGCGTGGCACTGCAATCGGCCGCGGCGGCAGGGTCCGTCGCGGAAGGCGTCGTCTGATTCATCCGGTCGCCGATCATGCCGGCAAATGCGCGCCGGCGCTATAGCCCGATCGCCTCGAGCGGCTCGACGGTGGCCGCCAGCCGGTTGACCGACACGGGACGGACCCGGCTCGCGGCCGGATCGTGGCTCACGAGCCAGGCATCGAATCCCCCGGCCCTGCGAGCCGCGATCCCGAACAACAGATTGATCCGGCCCTCGGCAATGGACGAGGCGTCATTGATGCGTTCGTCACACACGACAAAGTAGCGCTCGGCGCTGGTGGCGCCGACGAAAGCGCCCTGTCCGGCCAGCGTCTCGAGAAATTCACCCACGAGCGCACGCGCCCGCGACCAGGTCGCAGGATGGTTCTGCTCGAACACCACCCAACGCGTCCCGCGCTCGATACTGGAGGCGATCCAGAGCGCCAGGCGTCTCGCCGACAGATAGGACCAGTCCGCAGAGCCGCCTCCCCCGGCGGCGAGCGTCCGAGCGCTCGGGGCCGGTCCGGCGGCGCCTCTGGCCGCCAGCAGCGCATTGATCCCCACCTGGGCCAGGCGGGCCCGCTGCGCCGGCGACAGCGGCACGAGCGGACGCAACCCGAGGCGCAGCACCCAATCCTCGTCGACAGCCCGGAAGGTATGGCTTTCCTCCGCCTGCGAAAGCAGGCCGGTCACCGCCCCGCACGATGCGAAGGTCTCCTCCCGACCGCGCAGCGGGTCCAGTGCCCGGACTCTGGGGTAGCCCATCACGGCGTTGTTGCTGCGAAATGGCCAGGTGCGCATGGCCTCGATGACTTCGCGGGCGCTCGTCCAGTGCGCCGGAGGGTCCACGATCAGCAGCGCGTGTCGCTCGCGGCACAGCCGGGCTGCCACGAGAAGCGTCCCCAGCCCGACGTCCTGTTCGCGCGTCAACGGCGGAATGCAGAGGAAGTCGAAGACCTCATTGTGCAACGCGAACAGCCCCGTGCCGTCACCCGCGGACCCGATGACGTCGTAGTCCGTCAGCGGACCACCGTCGTCGCCGTCGGCCTTCGAACACGTGTAGCCGACCGCGACACCTCCCCCACCCGAGTTCGAGCAATCCGGTCGCTGCCGCGGTACAGGCTCGATGACTCTGGCCAGTTCCGAGCGCAGCAGCCGATCGACGATGAACCGCTCGGACTGCGGCTCGAGCGACATCCGGCGGAAAAGCTCCTGGTCCTCGACCCGCTCGGAACCCGCCGAACGCACCCGCTGGATCACCAGGTTGAACGACTCCTCTGCTTCGATGCCGTCATAGTCGACCGAGGCGCGCAGATACTCGCGCGAACCGGGGTGAACGCCCTTGAGCCGCAGCACCCCCGCCCCGGCGGGTAGATCGAGCGTCGGGGCGCGGGCGCCGTTGGCCACCCGGACGATGAGCGCGCATCTGCCGCCGGCGGCGAAGAACTGCTCCACGGCATAAGAAAGGGTGGAAGGCTGCCACAGGCCGCCGAACAGGCGCTGAAAGTCCGCGAAGCTGCCGACCGGAACGGGCCGGTTTACCGGCCCTTTGAGCGTACGGCCGACGAAAGCGGTGACCGGCCGGCGATGCTCGATCACAGGCTCGGTCCACTCCGCCGCTCGCGTCAGCCCCGGCGTACCGCCTTCGACCACTAGGAGACCCATCCCGTCTGCGCCCGTGCCGGAGCCCCGGCCAGTCCGATGGGCCCTCGACCACTCACCAACCGATTCTAGCTGCGACTGTAGCGGGACTCCGGCGGGTCTCGCAGGCTTGCGATCGCCGAAGGCTCCCTGGTGCGTTCTTCTCGGTTTGCAGGCCGGACTCTACCACCGGACGACCCCTGCTGCCGCAAGTGTCGTGGCACTTTCGGTTGAGCCTCCGGGGCGGGGCATCTGCCTGCGGGTGGGCTCACGGCGTGAGCCGGGACAAAGAAAACCCCGATCCGGGGGGACCGGGGTGAAAGCGGGCGCCGATCGAGGGGTGGCGTCCGCCGGGGGGGACTCAGTGAAGACGCGCCCACTGCAGGATCCGGATGTCCTCCGAGTCCAGCGCAAAATTCGAGGCCAGCAGCGAGCGCAGCTCGCGCATCTCGCGTCTGCTGTTGAGCGGCCGGTGCAGCTCCACGACACCACTCCATTCGTGCGCCGGCCGCGCGCCGGTTGCCTTGGCGCCGCCCGTCAGGAAATGCGTGTAGTACTTCGTAGCCATATTAATAAGATTACTGCCGGCAAGCTGAACCTTCCGTGAAACCGCACCCAGATCGGTCGCAATTTCGCGTCACCCGAGGCTCGCCGTAGAATCCGGACGATGACTCGCTACCGACCGCCGCCGCCGCCCTCCTCGAAGTACATCACACCGGAAGGCGCCAAGCGCCTGCGGGCGGAGCTCGATGAGCTGTGGCGCATCGAGCGTCCCAAGGTCACCCAGGCCGTCGCAGAGGCGGCCGCGCAGGGGGACCGATCGGAAAATGCGGAATACACCTACGGCAAACGCCGCTTGCGCGAGATCGACCGGCGCGTGCGCTACCTGCGCAGACGTCTGGCGGAGATGACGGTGGTCGATC